>CAZEJZ010000189.1:0-5938 GCA_964512415.1 uncultured Opitutaceae bacterium | reverse complement strand
GCCGAGACCCTGTACCTGTCGGGCTTGATTCTGGCGATGCCCGCCGCCACCGGCATTCTCCTTGGCGTTGCCGTCGCGGTGGTGCTGCGAATGCGGTCCGGGCCGTCCCGCCGGCAAACCTGACCTCACGCTCCCATGGCTTTCTTCAAGTGTCTCCTTCGCGGCGAGGGCTTCCGCGGGGTCATTGTGGACCGCTCCGATCTCGCTGGCTTCTATGTCAACCGCCCCGTCGAAGCGAACGATGCCGAAAGCGCCCGCGCCGCGGCCCTCGCCTGCTTCGGCGAGGAACTTGCCGCGCTGGGCTGGGCGGACAAAGGCGGACGGGTGGTGGTCGACGAGATCGAGGAGGTGGACGCCGCTGATCTCCCTGAGATCGGGCAGGGTTTCATCTGGTTTCCGGAGGCCGGTGCGTCCGGCGCAGCGGGGGAGGCGGAAGTCCAACCGCCCTTTCTTCTCCTCGTTGCGGGGGCGTTTTCGGTGAGTTCCGAGTCAATCTCGGAGCGCTGGACACTGACGACGAGCGCGATTCGCAGCGGCGAGTTTCGCGGCGCGCTTTGCCTCGATCGGGAGGGAGTGGTCCATGCGATCGTGGAGGTGATCCCGGAGCGCGCTCCCACCTGGGTCGATCGCCTGATCCCATGGCGGAGCCTTCCGGTCCGTCTCGTGCTTGAGTCCCGCCCCGACGTGTCGCTGGCCGACGTGCGCGACCGGATGGTCGCGATGCTGGAAGGCGAGAGCCGGATCGCGGATTTCCTGAAGGTGCCGGCGACGGAGGCGATCGTGCGGGTGAAGGCGGCGCGGACGCCGTCGGAGCTGATCGAAGCCGCGTCCGCATTGGTTTAACCGCGCCCTGCCGCCCGGGATCGTGCCCGTCCCGCCCGCCCGCTTCCCGTCGCGGTGAGAGGCTGAACCGGGCGGCGCGGAAGGCGGCGGGCACCGCAACGGTACCCACCCGGCGCACTCAAGGTGCATTTGGGCGTGCCAGCCCCGGCCTGGCGGGTATGCTGCCCGAACGATGAGCGCGATCAATTGGCACGACCTTCACTATTCGGAGTCGGATCGGATCATCTGGGAGGAGGACCTTGAGGCCTTCGTACCCCGGCGTGTCTTCGATGCCCACATCCATCTGTGGAACCCGGAGGCGCTGGCGCCGGACAGCCCGCATCACGCCAGCCGCCCTGCGGCGGACATGCGGCTGACGGAGGAATGGAACCGCCGGATGTTTCCCGGGCGCACCTTCGACTACCTCGTGCTCGGCACGCCGACGCCGGGGATCGACGTGGCCTGCCACAACGCCTTCATGGCGCGTGAACTCGCGTCCTATCCAAATTCCCGGGCCAACCGGCTGGTCACCCCGCAGTGCCGCCCGGAGGACATCGCTGCCGACATCCGGAACCTTGGGTTCATGGGACTGAAGCCCTACCGCATCTACTCGGTGACGGGTGATCCCCACCGCTGCCGGATCCATGAATTCCTCACCCATCCCCAGCTCGAAGTGGCGAACGAACTCGGCCTATGGGTGACCATGCACCTGTCACGCTGGCACGGGTGCGCCGACGTCGAGAACCTCCGCGACCTCGAGGAGTACACGACGCGGCGCTACCCGAGGATCAAGTGGATCCTCGCCCACTGCGCCCGCAGCTTCACGTACTGGGCGATCCGCGAGGCGGTCGACCGCCTCCGCGACCTCCCGAACATCTGGTATGACAATTCTGCGGTGTCGGATGTCATGGCCCACTACACCCTCTTCAAGAAGGAGGATCACCGGAGGATCTTCTACGGCTCCGACAACCTCGTCGCGAATTCCTTCCATGGCCGTTACGTGCCGCTCGGACGCTTCTGGTACCAGATGGAGACGCCGGAGTACGCGAAGCAGCCCAACATCCATACCGACGCCCGTCCGGTCCTCGCGATCTACGACCAGCTCCTTGCGATGAAGCACGCCGCCGAGCTGAGCGGGCTTTCCCGCGCGCAGATCGAGGACGTCTTCTACCACAACGCCGCGCGCGCGTTCGGGCTGCCCGCGACCTAGCCGCGGCGGATGGATCGGGCATTGACCGCACCGCCCGTTCCCTCCGAGCCTTGCGTCATGCCAACCCCGCCCGACCCGACGTATCGGTCAATGCGGATACCGAACCGCGTGGCGCGCCCGTGCGGCACGCTGCTCTGGTTGACGGCGGCGCTGCTGGCGGTGCCTGCGCCGGTCGCCGGCGCCAGTGAGCCCTCTGGCGTTCCGGCACCCGGTGCACCGCGGTCCACCGTCTCGAAGGAGCAAGATACCATGACGACGACGATCAATCGCGCGGCGGCCTATGCGGTCCGCCATGACCCCCTGTGGACAGTCAAGGTGGAGGGACCGTCGGTCCTGCTTACGCCCACGGCGGTGCCGGTCGATCCGAACGACCCGGAATTCTACGCCTTCAGCGCGGCGCCCTGGCCGAGCCGCGGCTCCCTCGACGAAGCGGAGCACGCCGAGGAGGCGGCGCGGCAACTGCTCGCGGATGCGCCGGCGATGCGGCCGGACGGACCGGTCGAACGGCTCGGCGACGGCGTGGCCCTGGTGCGTTGTTCCGCCTGGGTGGAGGGGCGGACGATCCGCATGGTCGTCCTTGGCCGCGCCATCGACGCGCAGGTCATCGGCCTCGTGCTCATCGGCACCGACGCGACGATCCGGGGCCGCGAGGACGTGGCCCGGCGCCTCTTTGCCTCGTTGGCCAAGGTCGAGCCTGCTCAACTCAGCGCAGCGGGACTTTCCGCGGAGGACCAGGTCTTCGTCGGCGCGTGGAGCACCGATGACGTGATGACCTCTGGCGGCGGATTCGACTTCGGCGGCAGCGCCTCGATGGTCACGCAGCGGATCCTGGAATTGAACCCGGACGGCACGTTCCGCTACGGCTCGCGCACCGCGGGCGGCGGGCCGGGCGTGACGTTCGAGGCCGGCTTCTCGGTGCAGCAGGTCGGATCATGGACCGTCGACCGCGGATCCGGGGGCACTTACCTCGTGTTGTTCGCCGGCGGCGGCTCCGAGCGCGTGCGTTGCGCCCTTTATGAGGGCAAGCTGGTGCTTGGGGAGTCCGGCGCCCGGAAGTTCTACTCGCGCCTGCGCTGAGCAGGCATAGGTCGGGACGACGTCAGGCCTTCAGCTCGCACGAGGTTCCCGGACGCCGCGGTGTCGCGTAGCGGCCGGACACGATGCGGACGGGCTCGGTGAAGTGCTGCTGAAGGTGCGGGATGTGCTCGAGGAAGAGGGCGGGGTGATCGAGCGCGATGTGATTGAACAGCACGAGATGCTGGTGGAGTTGTCCCATGTCTCCCACGTGGGGGATCACGGGAACGCCGAATCTCCGGGCGAGGAGGCTGATGACCAGAAACTCGCTCACCCCCGCCACGCGCACGGCATCCACCTGGCAAATCGCCATCGCCCCGGCCTGGAGGTAGTTTTTGAAGAGAATCCGATTCGGCACATGCTCCCCGGCGGCCACGTTCACGGGCGCAATGGCCTCGGCGATCGTTCGGTGGCCGAGCACATCGTCCGGGTGCGTCGGTTCCTCCAGCCAGAAGAGGTTCAGATCCCTCGTGGCCTCGGCAAACGCGATCGCCTGCGCGAGGGTCCATTGCTGATTGGCGTCCACCATGAGGCGCACCGCGTCGCCGGCAGCCGCGCGCACCAGTCGGGCGCGTCGGACATCGCGGGCGATGTCGGGTGATCCGACCTTGAGCTTCATGGCCGTGAAACCTTCCGAGGCCGACTTGGCGACATTTGCGGCCACCTGCTCATCGCTGTAGTTGAACCACCCGATCGAGGTGTCGTATCCAGGATATCCCGTATCGAGGATGCCCTCGCGGAGGCTGCGGGTGGGGCGTGCGGACTCGATCAGGCCGCGGGCATCGTCGATGCCGAGCGCATCCGTCACATACGAAAAATCGAGGGTTGCGATGAGTTCCTCGGTGCCGAGGTCGAGCAGAAGCCGCCAGAGCGGCACACCGCGCTTGCGGGCCCAGAGGTCCCAGCAGGCGTTGGTCACCGAGGCCAGGGCGAGGTGCACCAGACCCTTGTGCGGGCCGAGCCAGCGGAACTGCTGCTCGTCGGAGAGTCGGCGCTGCAGCTCCCCGAATCCGGCCATCACGTGCTCGATGTCGCGACCGACCAGTTGCCGGGCGTAGAACTCGGCGGCGCGGCAGACGAGGTCGTTTCCCTCGCCAAGCGTGAACGCCAATCCGGTGCCCGTAAGCCCGGAATCGTCGTGCAGCAGCGTGGCCGCGTAGGAGTAAACAGGATCGCGGTGCACGGCGTCGCTGCCATGGCCCGAGCCGATGGGATAGCGGGCGTCTCGGGTGGTGACGGTATTGATCATGAGGAACGATCGGCGGCCTCCGAGGCGGCTACCAGCAGGAGAAACCACCGTCGACCACGAGGTCGTGGCCGGTCACGAAGCTCGCTCCGGGCGAAGCGAGAAACACCACCGCAGGCGCGATCTCCGCGGGGGAGGCCAGCCGCCCCATCGGCGTGTCGGCAATCCAGCCTGGATGCAGGTGCGGGACCGTCATCGTCATCTCAGTCGCGGTGTACCCGGGGCTGATGGAGTTCACCGTGATGCGGTGCGGGGCCCATTCGCAGGCAAGGGAGCGGGTCAGTTGGATCACGCCGGCCTTGGCCGCGTTGTAGGCGCACTGGGCCTGGGGGCGATTGACGATGCGGCCGGACATCGAAGCCGTGTTGACGATGCGGCCACCGCACCCGCGGGCGATCATCGCCCGGCCCGCCGCGCGCGCGATGAAGTACACGCCGTTCAGGTCCACGTTGATCACGCGGAGCCACTGTTCATCGGTCATGGTCTCCGCCGGCTGGTGAATGCAGATGCCGGCGTTGTTCAGGACGATGTCGAGTCCGCCGAACTCCGCGAGGACCCCGCTGATGGCCGCCTCGACCTCCTGGCTCCGGGTGACGTCGCACGCGACGGCCATGGCCCTGCGACCGAGAGCGCGGATTTCGTCGACGACCGCGTCGGTGGAGGCACCGGCGAGATCGACGAGTGCGACATCCGCGCCGGCTTCCGCGAGGGCGAGCGCACACACGCGGCCGAGGCCACGACTGCCTCCGGTGACGAGCGCACTCTTCCCGTTGAGACGAAACTGATCGATGATCGACGGCATGGGTGGTCCTTGGTTCAGGAGTGGGGGGAGGCCTTGAAGTCCGCGCCGCCGCCGGTGCCGAGGGATTCGTTCATGGGACGCATCCAGACCATGAACACGCGGGAGCGGGGCGGCTGGGCGGCGGCGAAGACCACGGCCTCAGCGACGTCCTCCGGCGCGTGGAATCCCGCCAGGCGCGGGTCACCCGGAGTCCGGGTGCCGTTGTAGAAGCCGAACGGCGTATCGGTGCCTCCTGGGGCAATGACGCTGACGCGGACGTTGCGCGGGAAACATTCGTAGTCGAGGGACTGTGCGAAGCCGATCTGGGCGAACTTCGTCGCGCAGTAGATGGGTTCGTTGGGCAGGCCGGCGAGCCCGGCGACCGAACTCACGAAGATGACCGCGCCGCTCTGACGCGCCAGCATCGGCGGGAGGAACGCCTTGGTGCAGAGCCACGTCGAGCGCATGTTTGTCGCCATCATCCAATCGTAGTCGGCGGTCGAGAGGGTTTCGATCGTGCCATTCTTGCCGACGCCCGCGTTGTTCACGAGGATGTCGATCTCGCCGAGCGCATCGCGGGCGGTGGCCGCGAGCCGGGCGACATCGTCCTCGCGGCTCGCGTCGCAGGGCACGATGATCGCGCGGGCTCCGGAGGACAGGGCTGCGATCTCCGACGCCACGGCCTCGAGGTCGGCCTGCGTCCGTGCCGCGAGGACGACGTGGGCGCCCGCCCGGGCGAAGGCCAGTGCCGTCGCTCGGCCGATGCCCTTGCCGGCGCCGGTGATGACGACCCGTTTGCCTTGGA
>CAZEJZ010000188.1:0-5954 GCA_964512415.1 uncultured Opitutaceae bacterium | reverse complement strand
CGATCCCTCGCTGCGTACGGCATGGCTGGAGCGCTTCTACCGCGCCCTCGCCGCGGAGAGCCGTCGCCATGGCGTGCCGGTGGTGGGAGGCGATCTCGCCCGGCTCCGCGGCGGCCTCGTTGCCACGCTGACGCTGCTCGGCCGCTGCGCCCGGACCCGGGCGGTCACGCGTCACGGCGCGAAACGCGGGGACTGGATCTACGTCACGGGTGAACTCGGCGGCAGCTTGGAGGGACGGCACTGCCGCTTCACTCCGCGGCTGGCGGAGGGCGAGTGGCTGGCGGGTCAGCGCGCCGTGCGGGCGATGATGGATCTCAGCGACGGACTGGCCAAGGATCTCACCTCGCTGCAACCCCCGCGCAGCCTCGCGCTGGTCGAGGAGGCGGCCCTCCCGGTGAGTCCCGCCGCGCGCCGCGCCGCCCGGCGCAGCGGACGGTCCGCGGCGGCGCATGCGCTGACGGACGGCGAGGACTACGAGTTGGTCTTCGCGGTGGCCCGGAACGCCGACCTCTCCGCTTTCGAGGCGCGCTGGCGACGCGCGTTCCCGCGGCTGCGCCTGAGTCGGATCGGTCACTTCGCCGCTCCAGACGAGACACCTCCGCAGGGATTCATCACCCTGCGGGACCATCGCGGATTTGAGCATCTCCGGGGGGAATCCGCCCGCGCAACATGAGCCCCACCGCCACGCTTCGCGCCGGGGTCGCCACGAACTCGCCCGAGGAAACCCAGGCGCTCGCCGCCGCGTGGGCCGCCGAACTCCCGCCCGGCTCAACCGTGGCCCTGCACGGCGATCTCGGGGTCGGCAAGACCACGTTCGTGCAGGGCTTCGCCCACGGCCTCGGCGTCGCGGGCGCGGTGACGAGTCCGACCTTCACCGTCCTCAATCTCCACCGCGCGGGCGACCGGACCCTCGCGCACGTCGATGCCTACCGCCTCCGCAGCGACGCGGAGGTGGAGGCGCTCATGCTGGACGATTTCCTCCGCGATCCGTGGTGGATGGTCGTGGAATGGCCGGAGCGCTTCGGACGCGGCCTGCCAGCCGACGCCTGGCACCTCGAGCTTTCGATTCTCCCCGATCGCCGCCACGCCCTGCGGCTGCGCTGACGCCGGCCCCGGTCGCTAGACCGCCGGTGCGGCGGGCTCGCCGACCAGCACGCTGAGTTGCGACTGGACCTGCACGAAGAATTCCGGGGTCAGGTCACCGGCCGGCACTTCGTAGAGTTGCTTGCTCTTCACGTGCTCCAGGATGTTGCGCGCCCCATCGGCGGTGCGGCCGCGCGGTTTCAACACCCGCTTGCGCTCCAGCATGAGCGCGAGGAATTGGATCAGGCGGATGTTCTCCGCCGTGGGCTCATTCGCCGGATCCGCGAGCGTGAGGAACAGCGTTTCCGCCGTGAGCTTCAGCGCCCGGTCCTGGGTGTCACCGGCCTTGCGCGGCTTATACACGTGAACCCAGCGGCACACCACCGAGCCGCCGGGAGCGAAACCGGCTGAGGCCGTATCCGCGACGTCGTAGCGGAGGATCTCCGGCTGCGCCGGATCGCGCACGAGGAAGCTGACCACCCGTTGGCCGGCGCTGAACGGCTCGTTGGAGACCCGGCACACGGCTGCAGGGGGCTGCAGATTGAGATCCATAAGCCTTTCTTGTTTACTTTGCGTATCCTGCAACGCTAGCAAAATTCCTTCGCAAATCCATGGACGCCCGCCTCATCGCCATCGGCGACATTCACGGCTGCCACGCCGAGTTCGCCGAATTGCTCGAGCGGGTGGCCCCCGGACGCTCCGACCAACTGGTTCTTCTGGGGGACTTGGTCAACCGCGGGCCCGACTCCCTCAAGGTACTCGACCTCGCGCGCGAACACCGGGCGATCTCGCTCCTGGGCAACCACGAACTCCGCTTGCTCAACTTCCGCAAGACCCGCGACCGGAGCCTCCTGCGCGAAACCGACGAGGAAACGTTCGCGCGCCTGCGTCCGGAGGATTGGGCGTACCTGGAAGCGATGCCGCTCACGCACCACATTCCGGAGCTGCAGACGGTGTTCGTGCACGGCGGCTTCCTCCCCGACCAGCCTTGGGAGCAGCAACCGGCTCAGGTGGTCACCCGCATTCAGGTCATTGATCGCGAAGGACGCCCCCGCAAGCGCGCCGACTGCGAGGACGCGCCCGCGTGGGCCGATCTGTGGAGTGGACCGCCGTTCGTGGTCTACGGACACACCCCCCGGCCGGAGATCTACAAGCTCAAGTGGTCCGCCGGCATCGACACCGCCTGCGTGATGGGGGGCTACCTGACCGCCTACATCCTGCCGGAGCGCCGCTTCGTCCAGGTCAAGGCGCGGCGGCGCTACTTCCCATGAGCGACGGCACTGATTTCTCCGCGGGGGTGGCCTCGACGCTTTTGCTCGGCGTGGATCTCCAGCCGACGTTTCTCGCGATCATGCCGGGCGGCGGCCAGCCGTTGCTGCGGCGCTGCGCCTTGGCGGTGAGAGCGGCGACGGGCCTTGGGATGCGCGTGGCCTTCACCGAGCAACGACCGGAGCGTCTCGGCGGGACCGAATCCTCGCTCCTGTCCGGCGCCCCCGCCGGCGCCCCGCGCTGGGCAAAGTCGGCGTTCTCCGCCTACGGCGACCCGGTGATCCGCGCGGCTCTGGGTGCACCGGACATCGAGCACCTCCTGATTTGCGGCCTCGAGACGCCGGTGTGTGTTTACCAGACCGTGATTGATGCCTTGGCGGTCGGCACCGCCGTCACCGTCCTGAGCGACGCCGTCGCCGGACGGCGCCCCGAAGATGCCCGCGTCTGCCTCGAAGCGATGATCCGCGCCGGGGCGAACGTGCTGCCGGTCGAGACCGTGTTTTATGCCTTGCTGCAGGACAGCACGCATCCGTTCTTCAAGGCGTACACTCAACTCGTGAAGGACCATGCCTGAAGACGCCCCGCTGCTTTCCGTCCGCGAGTTGAAGTCGCTCGACGCCGGTTCGAGTCGGGCGTTCAGCGCCGTGCTGGTCGTCCGCAAGGCCACCGTCAAGACCGCGTCGAACGGCAACGCCTACCTCAGCCTCGAATTGGGTGATCGCGGGGGCTCGTTCAACTGCAACCTCTTCGGCGACCATCCGCAGTTTGAGGCGATCCGCGCCGCCGCCGAGGGCGCGGCAGTCCGCGTCGAGGGCCGGACGGACTACTACCAGAATCGACTCTCCCCGAAGATCCAGCGGATCAGCGTCCTCACCGAGGCCGAGCTGGCCGCGCCCGGGGTGGTCGACTCACTGGTCGAACTCGCACCCGAGCCGGTCGAAAAGCTGTGGGAGGAGTTCGGGGCCGCTGTCGAGTCGGTTCGGCACGATGAGCTGCGCATGACGGTCCGGGTGGTCTTCGACGAGATCGGCGAAACCTTTCGCTGGTGTCCGGCCGCGGTGTCGATGCATCACGCGTACCGCCATGGCCTGCTGGAGCACACCGTGCGCATGGCGCGGGCCGCCCTCGCGTTGCTGCCGCTCTATCCCGAGGTCGATGCCGACCTCGCGCTCGCAGGCATCCTGCTCCACGATGTGGGCAAGACCATCGAATACGAGGGCGCGCTGGCCACGCGCCGCAGCCGTCGCGGTCTCCTGCAGGGCCACGTCGTGCTGGGTTACCAACTCGTGCGCAAGGCCGGCCTCAAGGCCCGGCTGGATGCCGAGCGCCTTGAACGCCTCGAACACATCATCCTCAGCCATCAGGGCGAGCCCGAGTGGGGCGCCGCCGTGTACGCTGGTACTCCGGAGGCCGTGTTCGTCTCCATGGTGGACAACCTCGATGCGCGCATGGGCATGGTGCAGCGCGCGCTCCGGCAGACACCGGCAACGGACGATTTCTCGGAGCGCCTGCCGGGGCTGAGCGCGCAGTTGCTCGTCCGCCGCCTCCCGTCAAACGGGAACGGCGGCACGGACTCGGCCTGACCACCGCCGGCCTCAGCCGCCACTGAGCGCGCGGATCAGGTCGACCATCGGCAGAAACAACGCGATGACGACCGTGCCCACCCCCAACGCCAGGCCCACCATCAAGGTCGGCTCCACCAAGGCCGTCAGCGTGATCACGGCGCGGTCCACCTCGTCGTCCTGAACGTCCGCGAGGCGCTCGAGGGTCTCAGGCAGCTTCCCGGTCGCCTCGCCCACCTCGAGCAGCGCGAGCACCGTTGCCGGCACCGGCCCGCCCTGCGGCAACGCCTGCGACAGCGGAACACCCGCAGCGACGCCCTTCTCGGCCGTGTGCAGCGCGGCACGCAGAGGTTCATCCGTGCCGGCGGCCTCCCGGGCCAGCGCCAGCGCGTCAAGGATCGGAACCCCGGCCCCGAGGAGCACGCCAAGGACGCGCGACCACCGCGCCACCCACACCGCTTGCCAGACGCGCGCGACCACCGGCAGGCGACGGATCGCACTCCGCCAGCGGGTCCGCCACGTTTCCCGGCGTCCGGCCCACAGCAGGAGGCCTCCCCAGAGAGGGGTCAGCGCGATGCACCACAGGCCGTGCTGGAGCGCGACGCGTGAGAGGCCGAGGATCACCCGCGTCAGTCCGGGCAGGGTCCGCCCGGGAAACTGGGCCAGGAAGAGTTGCTCGAAACGCGGAACCACGAAGAGCAGCATCGCCGCCACCACCACGCCCGCCACCAGCGCCACCAGCGCGGGATAGGCCAGCGCCGCGAGCAGGCGCGAGCGCAGGCGCAACGACCCTTCCAGCACCCGCGCAAGGCGCAGCAAGGCGTCATCCAACGCCCCCGCCGCCTCCCCCGCTCTCACCAAGCTCACCGAGAGCGGATCAAACCCCCCGGATCCCTTCGCCAAGCCCTGCGACAAAGGGATGCCCGCCCGCACCGTCGCCGCCAACGCCTCCAGCGCGGCACGACGCGAGGCGACACGCTCCTGCCGCACCAACAACTCCAGCGCCGCCAGCAAGGGAAGCCCCGCTGCCAGCAGCATCCCCAACTGCCGGGTCAGCCGCGCCCGGTCAGCCAAGGTTGCCGAACGCCTCTCCAGCCGGGTCCCCGCCACGCTGCCGCGGAACCACCCGCGCCGCTCCGGCACGGGCCGCAGCCGGGTCAGCCGAAGGCCTTCCCGCCCGAGGCGCTCCGCCGCCTCGGCTGACGACGGCGCCTGAATCCGCCCTCGCCGCACGCGGCCCGACGTCCGCTCCACCCCGCGAAAGTGATAGGTCTCCATGGCCCGCGTCCCCAGCCGGGGAACGCGACGCCAGTTCAGGCCCGGACATCCGCCGGACCAGCGCGGAATTGACCCGGATCGGGGCCGCTTCCGGATTGCCCGCCGGGATCCGATTCACCAGTCTCTCGCCCCTATGGGTCGTCAATGGCTGCACGCGAAACGCGCGATCGTTAATCTCAAGAAGGGTCAGGCCGTCGGCAAGCTGGTGAAGGAAATCACCGTGGCCGCCAAACTCGGCGGCGGCGATCCGGCCGCCAACGCCCGTCTCTTCGCCGCCGTCGAAAAGGCCCGCAAGGCGAGCGTCACCCGCGAGGTCATCGAACGCGCCATCCGCAAGGGTGCCGGCGGCGGCGACGACAAGTCGTCCCTCGAGCATGTGGTCTTCGAGGGCTACGCGCCCCACAAGGTTCCGCTCATCGTCGAGGTCTACACCGACAACAACCAGCGCACCGCCCCGGAGATGCGCGTGCTCTTCAAGAAGGGCGTGCTCGGCGGCGCCGGCAGCAACAAGTTCCTCTTCGATCACGTGGGTCTCGTCGAAGCCCACCATCCCGACGCCGGCCAGGATCTCGAGGCCGCCGCCATCGAGGCCGGCGCCAACGATTTCGAGGCCCTCGGGCATCACCAGAACGACGACATCCCCGAGGGACACGCCGGGGCGCGCTTCATCACGGACCGCACCGCCGTCCACACGGTCTCATCGTGGCTCAAGCAGCACGGCTGGTCCGTCGTCACCAGCGAGATCGGCTACGTCGCGAAGTC
>CAZEJZ010000187.1:0-5971 GCA_964512415.1 uncultured Opitutaceae bacterium | reverse complement strand
CGCTCCAGCATTTGCTCGAGCCGGACATCCACCCCAGGCTGGTAAAGCTGGACGCACCAGTCGGCGAACGCCTCGGCCCGGGCGTCGTGCCCGCCACCCGTGCTCGAGGTCAGGACAAGGATGCGAACCTGCTCCACCGGTCACCGCGCCCCGAAGTACCCTGCCACCAGCGCCCGGCGCAGCGACTGCGGAGCGAGCCGAGCGAGGAACGGCGCGATGCGCGCCTGAAAGAGCGACCCACTACGCACCACGCCCGAGCGTCCGCGGCGCAACGCGGCGCGCAGATCCCGCGCGGCGCGTTCCGGCTCGGGCGAGTTCGCGAGATTGCGCTCCAAGACCAGCCAGAGCCGCCGCTGCCAGTCGTGATCGAGGGTCGCCGAGACGTGCATGGTTTGATTGAATCCCGTCCGGTAGTCGCCCGGACGGAAGTCGATCACCCTGACACCGGTTCCCCGGCATTCAAACATCAAACTCTCGCTCAGGGCCGACAGACCGGCCTTGCCGACGTTGTAGCTGCTCATCAAGGGCAGAGGGAACTCCGACGCCAGCGACGAGACATGCACGAGCACGCCGCGCGCGGGCTGGCGGGACTGGAAACCTTTCAGCGCGAGACGGCTCAACCGCGCGGTCGTGAGCAGCAGCACCGCCACGTTGCGCTCCCATGCGGCCGGATCCGCATCGGTGAAGCCGACAAACTCCCCGGCACCGGCATTCTGGACGCACACATCGAACGCCCCGCCGGCCGCCCGCTGGGCGTCCGCAAACGCCGCGTCGGCCTGCCGGGCGTCCGCCAGATCGAGCTGGACCGGGTGAAAACGCGCCTCTTCCCCCCACGACTCGAGCCGGGCGAGATCCCGGGCCGTGCCCCAGACATCAAAGCCATCCTCCAGCAGCATCGCGACGAAGGCCCGTCCCAAGCCGCCGCTCTCGCCCGATACCCAGGCCGTCCGGACGGAAGGGCGTTGCCCTACGGCATCTCCTGGCCGGCCGTTACGCACGGCGAAGGACGAGGCAGACATTGGCGCCGCCGAAGCCGCTGCTGTTGTTCAGCACCACCCGCGGCGCCACCGACTGGGTCTGCCGCGGGATGTTCATGCCGGCGCACGCCGGTTCGAGCTGGGAGATGTGCGCCGAACCAGGCGTGAATCCCTCCCGGATGGCCAGCGCACAGAACCCCGATTCCATCGCGCCCGCCAGCGAGAGACCGTGGCCCGTCAGTGCCTTCGTGGAACTGACGGCGACGCGACCGATGTCCGCACCAAAGACCGCGCGCAACGCCTTCACCTCCGAGACATCGCCGATCGGCGTCGACGTCGCATGCGCGTTCACGTAATCGACCTCCACCGCGCTCACCCCGGCCGAACGCAACGAGCGCTCCATCGCCAGACGCAGCCCGTGCCCTTCCGGATGCGAGATGGCGACGTTGTGACCATCGGACGCCTGCCCCCAGCCCGCCACCTCGCAGTACGGCGTCACGCCCCGACGCAGGACCTCCTCTTCCGTTTCCAAAACGAGGACCGTCGCGCCTCCGGTGCCGACAAATCCATCCCGAGCGACGTCGAAGGGTCGCGAGGCCGTCTCCGGGTCCGGATTGAGCGACAGGGCGCGCATGCCGGCGAATGGCAGGATCGTTTCGACGTTCCCGTCCTCCGCGCCGACGACGAACATCCGCTTCTGCCGGCCCAGCGTGAGGTCATCGAACGCGAAGCCGAGGGCATGCGACGACGACGCGCACGCCGACGAGAACCCGCAGGATGCGCCCTTGATCTTGAAGTGGGCCACGAGGTTGAACTGCACCGTGCCAGCAATGGACGCTACGATGCCCAAGGGCGGGCACCGCATCACGCCCTGCTGATTCATCTGGTTGAGCAATCGTCCGAGGATCGCCGGAGAGCCACCGGAGGCTGCGTACAATCCGGTGTCCTCGTTGGACACATCAACCTCCGCCAGTCGCGCATCCCGAATCGCCTGCTGCATCGCGCAGTACGCAAAGAGCGCATTGGGACAGAGGCTGCGCAGCACCTCCCGCTTGAGTCGGTAGTCAGCCGGGTAGGTCCAATCCTCCGGATCAGTCGAGTCGACCGAAAATCCCCGCACCGGGGCCGCAACCTTCACCGGCACGTCCGGCTTGTCGAACGGGGGATAGCGCACCATCCCATGACGCAACTCGCGCAGGCTCCGCAGGACCGAGTCGCGGTCGTTGCCGATGCTGGTGATGAATCCGACTCCCGTAACGAAAATCCGAGGCATGATGGTCTCCGGGTCGCCACGCGACGCGCGGCGACGGAACAGCCCGCACGCTGGCAATCGCCGCAAGAAGGGTCAACGCGGGAACGAACCGCCCGGCACCGGCGGCGCTACGATGCGGTGACGGAGGCGGCAGCGAGGGGCGTTTGCTCAGCCGTCGCGTCCCGCGGGCGTGCGGGCGCACCGGGCGCGTCCTCGCGCGCCCCCGCGGCGGTCGTCGCCTCGTCCGCGTACGCGAACGTCAGGGTGATCTCCTCCGCAACGGCGGCCTTGTCCTGCCCGACCCGGATGGACCCTTCGAAGGTCGCCAGCGGCATCTTCACCCGGCGCGGCCGCACGCTCAGGGAAAGCGTATCGCCGGGCCGGCAGATCCGATGGCAGCGCACGCCTTCGCAACTCGTGAACAAGATCCTCGCTGGATCGACGCGCTTGCCCGGCTCCGCCTGCGAGCCTTCGAGCAGGAACAGCACGGCAAGCTGCCCCAGCGCTTCCAGCATGATCGAGGCCGGCAGGATCGGGTTATCCTTGAAATGACCCTGCAGGAAGAACTCCTGGCCGGTGATCTTGTACTTGCCCTGAGCCCCGGCGGAACCGATCTGCGCCTCGTTGATGAAAAGAAACGGAGGCTGGATCGGCATCACCGCCGCCACCTGCTCCACCGGCAGGAATCGCGTCGGCTTGGGCAGCGGCAAACCGCGCACCTTGCAGTCGATGAAGGTCTTCACATCGCCGACCGTACGGAGATTCCGCAGTTCGTCATTGTTGGTCTGCATCTGCAGCACCTCTTCGACGAGCATGACGATCTCCATCATCGTCAGGGAGTCCACCCCGAGGTCCTCGACCAGTCGGAGATCATCGTCGCCCTCGCGCAGCTTGGGCCGGAGCTCCGACTCCACGAATCGCTCAATCACGCCAAGAACGATCGTCGGCAGCAGCGCCGGATCGCGCGTCCGACGGAATTGGACGGCGGCTTCAACGGTCGCCGCCGAGCAACGCTTCAGCGACTCCCGCATCGCCACCTCATCCTCCGGGGAGAAGGCCTTGGCGGGCACTTCGGCCCGCACGGGCGTGGGGTCGTTACTCGGAGCGGCGTCGGACATGGTGGTTATGTGTAAATTAGAGGGTTTTACGAAGTAAACGCAAAAGGGACAGCGCGGGACGAGGTCCGCCAACGGTGAAACCGCGTACGACGGGAACATCCGTGAAGCGGATGCGTCCCGGGTTCAAGGGCATCACGATGCCCCACGGGCGCGCGCACACCGCGACTGACTTTTCGAGCAAATCGCTGGCGCTGGACGCATTGACGCGACATCTTCTTGCCGACGGGGCATTCTTGGTGCCGCTTTACCTTTTCCCCTCGTTACCCACCCCGCATGCGGGATTACTTTGCACGCCGCCTCCTTCTGATCCCCCCAACATTGCTGGGGATTACGCTGATCGTCTTCCTGATCACCCGCGTGGTGCCCGGGGGACCGATTGAGCGTGCGCTGATGGAGGCCAAGACGGCCGAGAACGCGATGGCCGGCGGAGCCGACGCGGGCCGGGGCGCGATTTCCGAGGAGCAACTCGCGCAGCTCAAAGCCTACTACGGGTTTGATCAGCCCCCGCTGACGGCCTACGTGACCTGGCTTGGCAAGGTGCTTCGCGGCGACCTCGGTACATCCTACCGGTTCAACGAACCTGTCCTGAACATCATCCTGGAACGTCTTCCGGTCTCCCTGACATTCGGCCTGATCACGTTGGTTCTTGTCTACACGATCTGCATCCCGCTGGGGGTCCTGAAGGCGATCAAGCATCGTACCGCCCTCGACAACATCACTTCCGCGATCGTGTTCACCGGCTACGCGATTCCGGGTTACGCGCTGGGCGCGATCCTCGTCGTCTACCTCGCCGCGCGCCGGGGATGGTTTCCGATGGGAGGATTCGTCGGCCGCGACTTCGCCGACCTCTCGCTCGGGGGCAAGCTGGTCGACTTCGCGCATCACGCCGCCCTGCCCCTGCTGTGCTACACGGTCGGGAGTTTCGCATTGGTGACGCTGTTGATGAAGAATCACCTGATGGACAACCTCGCCGCGGACTTCGTCCGCACCGCCGTGGCCAAGGGAGTGTCGTTCCGCACCGCCGTCGTCCGGCACGCGCTGCGCAATTCGCTCATTCCGATCGCCACCCACTTCGGTCACAACTTCACCGTGCTTGTCTCCGGATCGTTCCTGATCGAGTTCATCTTTGATATCAACGGCATGGGCCTGCTCGGCTACACGTCTGTGGTCGATCGCGACTACCCGACCGTGATGGGAGTCCTCCTGATCTCGTCCTTGCTCCTGCTGCTCGGGAACATCCTCTCGGACGTGCTGGTGGCCCTGGTGGATCCCCGGGTGCGCTTCAAATAGACCCGCCCCGCGTTCCCATGGGACTTCCGCTGCCGAACCTCCGTCTGAATCCCCTGACCCGGAAGAAACTCCGGCGTTTCCGGCAGATCCGGCGCGGCTACGTCTCATTCCTGATCCTCTGCGGCCTGGTCGCCCTTTCCTTCGTCGCCGAATTGCTGGTGAACAACCGCGCCCTCGTCGTTCGCTATGAGGACCGCTGGTACTTCCCGACCTACGGCGCCATCCACACGGGACGGGACTTCGGCCTGAACTACGACTACGAGGTGAATTACCGAGACCTCAAGGCGCAGTGGGCGGGCACCGGCAACTGGGTGCTCCTGCCTCCGATTCCCTACAGCGCGGTGGAGAACTGCTACCGCAACGAAACGTTTCGGCCACGCCCACCCGACTGGTCCAAGGGGCACTTCCTTGGCACCGACCAGATCAACCGGGACATCCTTGCCCGCCTGCTCTACGGCTTTCGCAACGCACTCGTCTTCGCCGGATGCTTCATCCTCCTGACGTACCTCATCGGCATCACCGTGGGCTGCCTGATGGGCTACTTCGGTGGATGGTTTGACCTGTTCGTCCAGCGACTGATCGAGATCTGGTCCAACGTGCCTTTCCTGTTTGTCGTCATCATCGTCGCCTCCGTCGTGCCGGCGGGAGTCGGCATGAGCCTCTGGGTGCTGCTCACCATCGTCGTGCTGTTCTCGTGGACCGGCATGACCTACTACATGCGTTCGGCGACCTACCGGGAGAAGGCCCGCGACTACGTTCACGCTGCGCAGGTGCTCGGGGCTTCCACCCGCCGGATCATCTTCAGTCACATCCTGCCAAACACCCTCTCGACCATCGTCACGTTCATTCCCTTCACGGTGGCGGGCGCGATCAGCTCGCTGACGGCGCTCGATTTTCTGGGCTTCGGCCTGCCGCCTCCGACGCCAAGTTGGGGTGAACTGCTCCGCCAGGGAACGTCCAATCTCAATGCCCCTTGGATCGTGGCCTCCGCCTTCTCGGCCCTCGTCGTGGTCTTGGTCCTCGTCACGTTCATCGGCGAGGCAGTCCGCGAGGCGTTCGACCCCAAGAAATTCACCACGTATCAGTAATGCCATGACCTCCCAACCCGAACGGCTTCCGCTCCTCCCCCGTAAATGCTTCGCGATCGGAGCCGCGTGCACCCTCCTGCTGCTGGCCGGCTGCGGCCCCAAGGCGCCGGGAGACCAACCCGCGGGGACGGCGGGAGCGAAGACGGCGACCCTCCCCGACATGGAGGCCGATCTGGCGCGGACCCTGGCCGAACAGCCCGGTTTTTACCAGCAGCGCCCGCTGAGCGAACTGCCGGCGGGCCTGCC
>CAZEJZ010000186.1:0-5980 GCA_964512415.1 uncultured Opitutaceae bacterium | reverse complement strand
GCGGAGGTCGAGCGTCAGCTGGAGCAGCTGAAGCGCGAGCGCGTCCTGCTGGGCTGGCGCCCGGTGCTGGATCTTTCCGCGCAGAGCGCGGAGGCTGCGGCCGTGCGCGCCGTGATCGAGGTGAAGATCACGCCGGAACGCGGCGGTGGCTTCAACCGGCTGGCCGAGCGGATCAGCCGCTTCGACGAGGTGGAGTCCGCTTACCTGATGTCCGGCGGCTACGACCTGCTGGTCTTCGTGCGCGGTTCGTCGCTGCAGAAGGTGGCCGGCTTCGTGTCCGAGAAACTTTCCACGATCGAGGGGGTGCTCTCGACGTCGACCCATTTCATGCTCCGCTGCTACAAGGAGCAGGGTTTCCTCGTGGAGACGGGGGATGCGTCGAGCACGCGTCTGACGATCGCCCCCTGACCCGGGCGTGCCTGCCATGCCTGCAACCGGAGCGATGATCATGAGTGACGACGCGAAACGCTGGGTGGCGAGCCACATCGCCGCGCTCCCGAAGAGCGGGATCAGGGATTTCTTCGAACTCGTGGCGAAGATGAAGGGGCAGGACGTCATTTCGCTTGGAGTCGGCGAGCCTGACTTCGTGACGCCGTGGCACGTGCGCGAGGCGGCCATCTTCGCGCTGGAGCGGGGGAAGACCTATTACACGTCGAACCTCGGACTCATCGAACTGCGCCGGGCGATCTCGACCTACGTCGGCGAGCACTTCGGAGTCCAGTACCGTCCCGAGGACCAAGTCATCGTGACCGTCGGCGTGAGCGAGGCGCTGGATCTGGCCTTCCGCGCCTTCTGCAATCCGGGCGACAAGGTGATGTTCCACCAGCCCTGCTACGTCTCCTACGCGCCGAGCATCGCGTTGGTCCACGCCACGCCGATCGCCGTGCCGACGTTCGCGAAGGACAATTTCGCGCTGACCGCCGAGGCGCTGCGGGCCGCGTGGCAGCCGGGCGCGAAGATCCTCATGCTCAACCTCCCGTGCAATCCCACGGGTGGCACCTGCTCGCTTGAGCAGCTGCAGAAGATCGCCGAGTTCTGCCGGGAGAAGGATTTGCTCGTGCTCAGCGACGAGATCTACTCCGAGCTGACCTTCGAGGGGACGCACACCAGCATCGCGAGCCTGCCGGGCATGGCGGAGCGGACCATCTTCCTCCACGGTTTCTCGAAGGCGTTTGCGATGACCGGCTGGCGCATCGGGTACGCCTGCGGTCCGGCGGAGCTGATCGACGCGATGATGAAGGTGCACCAGTACTCGATGATGTGCGCGTCGATCATCGCCCAGGAGGCTGCTCTCGAGGCGCTCACCCGCGGCTGGGAGGGCGTCCTCAAGATGCGCGAGCAGTACCACCGGCGGCGCGACCTGATCGTGCGGCGGTTCAACGAGCTTGGCCTGACCTGTCACTCTCCGCGCGGATCGTTCTACGCGTTCCCGGATGTCCGGGCCACGGGCATGACGGAGAAGGAGTTCGCGGTCGGCCTGCTTGAGCGGGAGAAGGTCGCCGTCGTGCCGGGCCTCGCGTTCGGCGAAAACGGCCGGGGTCACGTCCGCGCCTGCTTCGCCACCAGCTACGAGCAGATCGGCGTCGCCTGCGATCGCATCGAACGCTTCCTTTCCAAGCGGTCATCCTGACCGCTCTCTGGCGCACCGGCGTTTTCCGCTCGGTTCGCCTTCCTTGATCCCTTTTTCACCATGTCGCGCACCGTTGCCATCGTCGGTCGTCCGAACGTCGGCAAGAGCCGCCTCTTCAATCGTCTGGCGCGGAAGCGCATCTCGATCGTCCATGACCAGCCGGGGGTGACGCGCGACATCATCTCCGCGCCCATCGCCGACGGCGACTACATGCTCCTTGATACGGGGGGGCTCGGCTTGAAGGGCGGCGAGACGGGGCGCGAGCTGATCGCGGCGTCCGAGCGCCAGGTCGATTTCGCGATCGATGCCGCGGATGTGGTCCTGTTCATCATCGACGGCCTCGATGGCATCACGGCGCTCGACGAGAAGATCGCCGGTCAGCTGCGCCGGACGGGCAAGTCGATCATCACGGTGGTGAACAAGGCGGACTTTGGCGAAGAGAAGATCGACGTCGGCCAGGCGCATCGCCTGGGTCTGGGCGAACCGATCTTCGTCTCCGCAGAGCACGGGCGCGGCGAGGAGCAACTGCGGGACGAGATCCTGCGCCGCCTCGGTCCCCCGGAGAGCGGCGAGGCGCCGGCCCGCACGGCGGACGATCCCCTCTGCGTGTGCTTCGTCGGCCGTCCGAACGTGGGCAAGTCGTCGCTGAGCAACCGGCTCCTGGCGAGCGATCGCCTGATCGTCAGCCCGGTGCCGGGCACGACGCGTGACGCGGTGGAGATCCCGTTCGAGTACAAGGGGCGCGATGGCCGCATGCATCCCTTCCGGCTGATCGACACGGCGGGAATCCGGGCGCAGACGAAGCTGTCGTCCCCGGTGGAGTACTTTTCGCGCCTGCGCTCGCTCGACGCGATCAAGAACACGGATGTCGTCTTCCTCGTGCTCGACGCGGTCGAGGGCGTGACGCAGCAGGACAAGGCGGTGGCGGGCGAAGCGGTAAAGGAGCACAAGCCGATCGTCGTGGTGGTGAACAAGTGGGATCTCGTGCACCGCGCGTTCGAGGATCCCCTCGGCATCCAAGGCTACGAGAGCGAGCGGGACTACCGCACGAAGTATGAGAAAGCGGTGTTCGAGCGCCTCTTTTTCACGCCGGGGTCGCCGCTGGTGTTCGTGTCCGCGATGAGCGGCTACGAAGTCGACCGCATGCTCAACGCGGCCGTGCGCCTGCACCGCGAGCTTGACCGCAAGCTCCCGACCGCGCGCCTGAACACGGTGTTGGAGCGCCTGGCGGACCGCAATCCTCCGCCGGCGATCGCGGGGCGACGATTCCGGATCTACTACGCCACCCAGACGGGCAACCGGCCTTTCCGGATCAAACTTTTCTGCAACCGGGAGGAGAAGCTCACGGAGAGCTACCGGCGCTACCTGGAGGCGGGCATCGTGGAGGAGTTTGGCCTGAACGGCTGTCCGGTGCTCTTCGACCTCGTCGGCAAGGAGCGCGAGCGCTCGCGCGGCGGCTCGGGCGAGTCCGCTGGCGCGGGCCGCGAGGACGCGCGCGCACCGCGGCGGGCGCCCCGGAACCGGCAGAAGCTGCTGGAGAAACTTCCCCAGAATGAAACGCTCGAAGACTGAGTACCGGGGAGGCGCCGCGCTGCGCCTCGGCACCTCGCGGCTGGAGCTGGTGGTCACGACGGACCGTGGTCCGCGGGTGGTGTCGTTCCGCACGGCCGGCGCGGAAGGCGAGAACCTCTTCATCGAGTTCCCCGAGGACGCGCCCCGCGAGCATGGACTCGCGCTGCTCGGCGGTCACCGCCTCTGGCACGCGCCCGAGTCGATCCCACGGACCTACCAGCCGGATGACCTGCCTCTGTCGGTGCGCCCGCTGCCGTCCGGCGTGGCGCTGCGCCAGCCGGTGGAGGCCCTGACCGGATTGGAGAAGGGCCTGCGCATCGAGGGCGTTGGCCCCGCGACGATCCGGGTCACTCACACGCTCAAGAACTGCGGCGCGTGGGCCGTGGAGACGGCGCCATGGGCGCTGACGATGCTGCGGCCGGGCGGCTATGCGGTGCTGCCCCTCCCCCCGAAGGGAAGCCACGCGGCCGGCGACCTCCTACCCGGGGGCGCGCTGATCCCGTGGACCTACACCGACCTCTCGCTGCCGCTCTGGGAGTTTCACCGCGACTTCATCGGCATTGATGTTCGGCGGGCGAAGACCGCCCAGAAGCTGGGCCTCACCGCGTATCCCGGCTGGTCCGCGTACTGGCTCGATGGGCAGGTGTTCGTCAAGCACGCCCGGCGGATCGCCGGGGCCGTGTATCCGGATCTCGGATCGTCCTTCGAGGTCTTCACGAACGGCGCGGTCATCGAGTTGGAGACGCTCGGGCCGCTCACGAGCCTGGAGCCCGGTCGCACCGCGACGCACGTCGAGCACTGGACGATCCTCGCGGATGTGCCGCGTCCCGATTCGCCCGCCGCGTTCGCGCGTCTGGCGCGCCGGGTGGAGGCGTGGTTGAGGAGCTTCTGACGTGGACGAGGCGGTGAAGCACGCGGACCCGCTGCGGATCGTCTTTCTCGGATCCGACGCGATCGCGTTGCCCATGCTGGAGTCCTTGCAGTCGGACCCGCAGGCGATCGCGCGGGTCGTGGGCGTGTTCACGCAGCCGGATCGTCCGGCCGGTCGGGGGCAGCACGCCCTGCCGGGACCGATCAAGCTCTGGGCGCAGCGGGCCGGCCTGCCGGTCCATCAGCCGGAGCGGTTCGAGGAGTCGGCGCGGCAGGCTTTGGCGTCGCTGGATCCGGACCTCGCGTTGGTCATGGCGTACGGCCACATCCTGCGCGACGACGTGATCGCGACGCCCCGGCTGGGCACGCTCAACCTGCACACCTCCGTCCTGCCGCACTACCGCGGGGCCTCGCCAATCCAGACGGCCGTTGCCTCGGGGGAAACCGAGACGGGCGTCACGTTGATGCGCATTGTGCGTGCATTGGATGCCGGACCCCTGGCGGAGGTGGAGCCCGTGCCGATCGGCCCGTTGGAGACTGCGCTCGAGGTGGAGGGTCGGCTGGCGGCGGCCAGCGCGCGCGTGGTGGCGCGGGCCCTGCCTCGGCTGAAGGCGGGCGCGCTGCGCTTCGTCGATCAGGACGGCGCGAAGGCCACGTATTGCCGGCGCCTCGTCAAAGAGGATGGCGCGTTGGATTTCGGGCGCCCGGCGCGGGAGTTGGCGGCGCGGATTCGCGGGCTGAACCCCTGGCCCGGCTGCGCCTTTCCCTGGGGCGACGGCGTGATCAAGGTCGGACTGGCCGACGTGTTGCCGGGTGCCGCCGCGGGCGCGCCGGGGACGATCGTCGCGGCTGGGGCAGCGGGGGTGGAGGTGGCGACGGCCGACGGGGTGGTCCGTTTCCTCCGGCTCCAGCGGGCCGGCGGGCGAATGCTTCCGGCGGGGGAATTCGTGCGCGGCTGTCCCCTTCCCGTGGGCTCCATCTTGCCGTCCCGGCCCATGCGGCCCCTGGTCTCGGATCGTCCCTTTCCGCATCGACCCCCAGCGAGTGGGAACTCGTCCGTGGCCTGACTGAAAAGCTCCGCTTGTTTTCTCGGCGGGGTTTTTGCACAGTCCGGCATGCGGTTACCCTTCTTGCTGCTGCTGTCGCTTGCCGCGGTGACGGTGCGAGGTCAGTCCTCGGTCGACTTCGCCAACCTCCGCGAGGATATCCGTGTGCTGTCGCAACGCGTCGGAGAACTTTCCCTGCGGGTGGAGCAGTTGGAGCGCGAGAACGCGCAGTTGCGGGCTCACGCCGAGGGCTCCGGGCGGGATTACGCCACGCTGGCCCAAGTCAACGAGGCGGTGGCGGAGATCAATCGCGTGATGAAGGCATCGCTGAGCGCCTCCCGCGCGGAGACGCTGGAGACGGTGTCGCGGCGCATGGAGCAACTCGCGCAGCAGACGGATGCGGCGATCCAGGCGCTGGCGAAGGGAGGCGGAGCACGCGGAATTTCGGCGCCGTCGTTCACGGGAGATTTCCCGAAGGAGGGGATCAGCTACACGGTGCAAAAAGGAGACACCGTCGCGATCATCGCCAAGCGCACCGGCGCGCGAGCGGCGGACATCATCAACGCGAACAAACTCGCCGATCCCTCATTGATTTTCGTCGGTCAGGTTTTGTTCATCCCCGGCGGCAAGTGACTTTCCCATCATGGCAGCTCCCAAATCGCGTTTAGGTCGTGGACTCGGCGGACTGATTGCCGCCGCGGCTCCGAAGTCTGCCGAGGCCAAGCCGGCTGCGGCGTCCCCGTCGGCCGGTGCGTCGACGGCACCGTCCGGATTCATCGACCTTCCGGTCATGTCGATCGAGCCGAGCCGCTATCAGGCGCGGCGTGAGATCGCGGCGGAGCAACTGCAGGAACTGGCGGAG
>CAZEJZ010000185.1:0-6019 GCA_964512415.1 uncultured Opitutaceae bacterium | reverse complement strand
GATGGATCCCGTAGGTTGATCGTTTCCTCGAAAATGAAGCACTTCCTCAAGGAGACTGACTTCACGCTACCTGAGGTGGCCGAAGTCATGTCGCTGGCCCGGGATCTCAAGGCCGCGCGGGGCCGCCAGGCGTCCGCGGCTCTCGCCGGCCAGACGTGGGCGATGATCTTCTCGAAGTCGTCGACGCGCACGCGCGTGTCGTTCGAGGTCGGCATTCACGAACTGGGAGGGAATCCCCTGTTCCTGAATCGGAACGACATCCAGCTGGGTCGCGGCGAGTCCATCGAGGACACGGCGCGGGTGTTGTCGCGCTTCGTCCATGGGTTGATCGTGCGCACCTTCGATCACTCGGATGTGGAGCGGCTCGCGGCCGCCGGCACGGTGCCGGTGATCAATGCGCTGACGGATTTCCTGCACCCCTGCCAGATCTACACCGATGCCTTCACGGTGGCGGAGCGCTGGAGTCAGGCCTGCGGGGGCGACCTCCTCGGCTCGCTGCGGGGGCGAAAGATCGCTTTCCTCGGCGACACGTCCTGCAACATGGCGTACTCCTGGGTGCTGGGCGCGAATCTCTTCGGAATGAAGGTGGCCCTCTCCGGACCGGAATCCTTCCGGCCGAGCAAGGACTTCGAGGCGTTCCTCGCCCGCGAGGGGTTCCCGGGCGGCTTCACCTTCACGACCGACCCGCGCGAGGCCGTGCGCGACGCCGACGTCGTGTACACCGATGTCTGGGTCAGCATGGGCAAGGAGGAGGAGACCAAGGAGCGCCTCCGGACGATGGCGCCCTACCAGGTCACCGCCTCCCTTTTTGCCGCCGCCAAGCCGGACGCTTACTTCCTGCACTGCCTGCCCGCCCATCCGGGCGAGGAGGTCACCGAGGAGGTGCTCGCGAACCCCCGGAGCGTGATTTTCGATCAGGCGGAGAACCGTCTGCACGTGCAGAAGGCGATCCTGACGATGCTGGCCCGGTCCGCCCGGCGCTGAAGCGCCGGCGGAACCTGCGTCGGTCCGGCGGTTTTGCTTTGCGCCGGGGGAAGGCGTTTCGCACAACGGTGCCTC
Source organism: uncultured Opitutaceae bacterium (assembly GCA_964512415.1). Taxonomy (GTDB): domain Bacteria; phylum Verrucomicrobiota; class Verrucomicrobiia; order Opitutales; family Opitutaceae; genus UBA6669. The sequence continues at coordinate 4,960 of CAZEJZ010000185.1, read as the reverse complement.
CATGAAAATCGTCCTCGCTTACTCCGGTGGGCTCGACACCTCGGTCATCGTCAAATGGCTCCGCGAAACCTATGACGCGGAAATCGTCACCTTCGCCGCCGACATCGGCCAGGAGGAGGAGCTGAAGGGGCTCCCGCAGAAGGCGCGCATGACCGGCGCCTCGAAGCACTACACGCTCGATCTCGTCGAGGAATTCGCGCGCGACTACATCTACCCGATGATCCGCGCCAACGCGGTCTACGAGGGCCAGTACTACCTCGGGACCTCGATCGCGCGCCCGCTCATCGCGAAGGCGCAGATCGACATCGCGCGTAAGGAGAAGGCGGATACCGTGGCGCACGGAGCGACCGGCAAGGGCAACGACCAGTGCCGTTTCGAGCTCACCTACATGGCGCTGGCGCCGCGGCTGCAGATCCTCGCGCCGTGGAAGATCGATTCGTTCCGCGACCTTTTCCCGGGCCGCGCGGAGATGATCGCCTACTGCCAGAAGCACCGCATCCCGGTCGAGGCCTCGCTGAAGAAGCCGTATTCGATGGACCGGAATCTCCTGCACATTTCCTACGAAGCCGGCATTCTTGAGGATCCGTGGTTCGACCCGACGTCCCCGGCCAACCGCGGCATGTTCAAGCTGTCGGTCTCGCCCGAGGAAGCGCCGAACAAGGCGGAGTACGTCGAACTGGAATTCGCGAAGGGTGACTGCGTGGCCGTCAACGGCCGTCGTCTCTCCCCGGCCGGCGTGCTGCGCGAGCTGAACCGCCTCGGCGGCAAGCACGGCATCGGTCGCGTGGACCTCGTCGAGAACCGCTTCGTCGGCATGAAGTCGCGCGGCGTCTACGAGACCCCGGGCGGCACGATCCTCATGCAGGCCCACCGGCAGATCGAGAGCCTCACGATGGACCGCGAGGTGCAGCACCTGCGCGATTCGCTGATTCCGAAGTACGCCGAACTGGTCTACTACGGGTTCTGGTTCGCTCCGGAACGCGAGGCCCTGCAGGCCCTCGTCGACGAGAGCCAGCGCTACGTCTCCGGCACGGTCCGCCTGAAGCTCTACAAGGGCAATATCATCACCACCGGCCGCAAGTCGAAGTACTCGCTCTACGATCCGCACATCGCCTCGATGGAGGGCGTCAAGAGCTGGTACAACCAGAGCGACGCGACCGGCTTCATCCGCCTGAACGGTCTCCGCCTCCGCGCCCGCAACATCGCCCAAGGCGGGCCGAAAGTCTGATCTCAGGCCGACCCGGGCCCGCCGCCGCGCCGTGAGCGTGGCGGCCGGCCCGAAGCGGGCACCGAGCGTGATCGGTCCCGCCCGCACCGTCCGCGCGCGACCCCTTGCCCGTGACCTCCCCGCTCACCGCCGCCGAGGTTCGCCGCTTGCGTGCGCTGCATGACAAGCGTCACCGCGAGGAGCAGGCCTTGTTCGTGGTGGAGGGTGAGAAGGTGGTGACGGAATTGTCGGCCGCAGGGCCGCCGTGGGCGGAATTGCTCGTGACGTCCGCGAGTGCGCTCGCGACGCGGGCCGGGGCCCGGGTCATCTCGGCGGCGGACATGGCGCGGATCAGTCATTTCCCGACGCCCTCGACCGCCTTCGGTGTGCTACGGCTGCAGCGGGAGTTGCTCGGCCCGCGGGAACTGGCGCGCGGGCTCACCCTCGCTCTCGACGGCGTGCAGGATGCGGGGAACGTCGGTACGCTGCTGCGGATCGCGGATTGGTTTGGGCTCGATCGGGTGCTGCTGGGCAGCGATTGCGCGGATCTCTTCTCCCAGAAAGTCATCAATGCCAGCATGGGCTCCTTCAGCCGGGTCCGCGTGGTGTCGGCTCCCCTCGCGGAGGCCCTGGCCACGGTGCCGGAGGGGATTCCCATCCTCGGCTGCGACCTGCACGGCGAGGAACTGGGCCGGATGTCGCCCGTCGAGCACGGCGTCATCGTGATCGGCAGCGAAGGCCGCGGCCTCTCGCCTGCGGTGGCGGCGCGGATCACCCGGCGCGTCACGATCCCCCGGTTCGGGCAGGCCGAGTCGCTGAATGCGGCGGTGGCGGCGGGCATCGTTTGCGCACACCTCCGGCGTTAAGTGCGCGTGGGCCGCTGTTTTGGCTGACAATTGATTAGCCATTTTTCCGGACCCGCGTAGGGTCGGAGGGTCTATGGCCGCCCCGGTTTCCACCGATCGTTCTCCGCCGCGAGACTTCGCGACGGTGTTCGCGTGTCTGAGGCCGCACATGGCCGAGTTGGATGTCTTCCTGCGCTCACAGATCACGGCCTTCGAGCCGGAGATCCGGGAGATGGCGGATTATTGCATCGATACCTCGGGCAAGCGGATCCGCCCGGCGCTGGTTTTTCTCAGCGGCTGGCAGGGCGATGGGCGCGTGCTGCCGGATTTGGTGAGAGTCGCGGCCGTGGTCGAACTCGTCCACTTGGCGACGCTGGTGCACGACGACATCATGGACGAGTCGGAGCTCCGCCGGGGCCGTCGCACGGCCGCTCGGGCTTTTGGCCCGGAGGCGGCGGTCCTGCTGGGCGATGCCCTCTTTTCCCACGCCCTCTTTCTCGCGGCGCAGTTTCCGACCACCTCGGTGTGTCGCTTGGTCGCGGACTCCACGCGGCGGGTTTGTGCCGGTGAGATCATCCAGACCCTGCGACGTCGGACCGATGACATCTCGGACGCGGACTACCGTCGGATCGTCGATTTGAAGACGGCGGAGCTCTTCCGTGCCTCCTGCGCGCTGGGTTCTGAGCTGGCCCAGCTGCCGGCTGGCTACGTCGAGGCCGCGGCGAATTACGGCCGGCAGCTCGGGATTGCGTACCAGATGTACGACGACCTTGCCGACTTCTTCGGTCGGGAGGACCGCATCGGCAAGACCCTTGGGACCGACCTGATCAGCGGGAAGCTCACCCTGCCCCTGCTGCGACTGCGTCAGGTTCTTCCTGAAGCACTTGCCCAGGAACTCCTTGACGAGATTCGGGGCCAGCGTCCGGCGCGGCTGGCCTTCTGGCTCGAGCAGATGGAGGCTCGAGGCATCTTTGCGGCGGTGGCGGAGGTGATTTTCGCGGAGTTGGAGCAAGGCGAAGCGGCGTTGGCGGCGTGGACTGGGCTCGCTCCGACGGCGTTGCTGCGGCAGTTGGGCGAAGTCTTGCGGCAGCAGGTGGCGTCGCTGCGTTCGGTTTCAGGGTAAACGTTTCCCAAGCGGAGCCGATTTGGATTTGCGCCGTCGGGGCTTCCCGCCATCTTCACTGCGTCATGAACGTGCTCGCCAAGGCCCTCTCGAAGACGCTCGTGGCGTCGCCGGAGCGCCAAGTGGAGGCCGATTCCGACTGGGCGATCGTCCAGCGCGTGCAGGCCGGTGACGTTTCGGCCTTTGATCACCTGATCCGGAAGTACCGCGAGCGGGTGTACGGGGTGGTGTACAACATGACCTCGAACCGTGAGGATGCGGCGGACCTGACGCAGGATGCGTTCATCAAGGCCTTTCAGTCCATCCACCGGTTCGCCGGGCAGTCTTCTTTCTTCACTTGGCTGTACCGCATTGCGGTCAACGGGACCCTGTCGCACCTGCGCAAGAACCGACTCCGGACCTTCTTCAGCTTTGAGAAGATCCACGACGAGGACAAAGCGGGGGAGCTGATCTCGCAGTTGACCGACAAGAAGGGCGGGGATCGCGAATTGTTTGTAAAGGAACTCCAGGAAAAATTGAACGAGGCTCTGCAGAAGCTGTCTATCAAGCATCGTACTGTGGTTACTTTGTTTGAAATTGATGGTTTGAGTCACGAGGAGATCGCCGAAGTCATGGATTGCTCGGTGGGTACCGTGCGCTCGCGCCTGCATTATGCGAAGCAGCTCCTGCAATCGGAGTTGCAGGGGTACATCCGGTCATGAGTCTCCCCACGAAGCCATCAACGAAGGGTGTGACCCTCGAGGACTTGCTGCGGCTCAAGCGCGCGGAGCGTCCGGCGGCGGAGTTCTGGTCGCAGTTCGATGACGCGCTGCGGGCGAAGCAGCTGGCCGCGATCGTCGAGCGCCGTCCGTGGTGGCGGGTTGAGTTTCGTGGTCTCACGGCCGGGCTGGCGCGGTTGCGCGTGCCGGTGGGTCTGGCTGCCGTGGGGGTGTTGAGTTTCGTGACGGTGCAGCAGGTTCGCTCGCCTGTGAGCGTCGCGCCCGAGGCTTCGGTGCCCGAGGCGGAGGCCGCCGTGGCGGTGGATGTGAGTTTCACCAGTGGCACCGGGGTCGCGGCGGCGACGACGGAAGTGAATGCGGTCAGCCCGGTGGCCGAAGCTGCAGCCGTCGCTTTCCAAGTCGCTGGTCCGGCTCTGGCTTCGTCGGACGAGAGCGCGTCGGCGGTCTCTTCGGCGACCGTCCCCGCCGTGGGTCCTGCGGCGGCGAACACCATCGCCGAAGGAGTCGATTCGCTGGCGACAGCAGGACTTGTTTCCAACTTCCGCTCACTCCGGGCTTCGGGCCTGACGTCCTTGGATTCGTCGGGCGTGGTGACGCTCGAGCTCGGCACTTTGCGCTCGTCCAACCGTTCTGAGCCGGTCGAGGAACCGCTGGCCCGGGTGACGTCGCCGACCGAATCGCGTCGCGAACGTCTCGCTGCCCTCGTGGCTCCGGCCTCGATGAAGTCATCGTCCCGCTCCGGCTCCCCCGATCGCGTGCGCGAGCGGATGATCAGCCGTCTCAGTGAGCAGGAGTTGTACAGCAGCGTCAGCCGCCTCGGGGTCGAGCGCGGCGGGCTGCGGGTCAGCTTCTGAGTCGTCGTCTTATTTCTTGGCGGCGGGGGTGGGCAGGCAGGCGCCGCAGCCGCTGACGAAGAAATCGTTGCCCTTGTCGTCGACGAGGATGAAGGCGGGGAAGTCTTCCACCTCGATGCGCCAGATGGCTTCCATGCCGAGCTCGGGGTATTCGATGACCTCGACCTTGCGGATGTTCTCCTTGGCGAGAATCGCGGCCGGTCCGCCGATGC
>CAZEJZ010000184.1:0-6069 GCA_964512415.1 uncultured Opitutaceae bacterium | reverse complement strand
GAACTTCCTCTTATTTTTGATGAAGAATTATTTAATTATGTATCTTCCACCCCGAACCGCTCCTCGGCGTGCTGGAACGACGCACGCGATGGCTTTTCCGAGTCGGCTTCTGGAAACTCACCTTCGCGGCGTTCGTGATCGGTTTCGGGTTGTGCATTCGCCAGAGCGACGAACTCCTGACCGCTTGGCGCGAGCTGGCGACTGCAGACGGACTCTTGCTGTCCGCTCTCGCGGTCATCGCGGTCAAGGTCATCCATGAGTTCGGGCATGGTCTTGCCGCCGTTCACTACGGCTGCCGCGTCCCTACGATGGGAATCGCCTTCATCGTCTTGGTTCCCTTCGCGTACACGGATGTCACCGACGCCTGGCGCCTCGCGGAACGACGAGCGCGCCTTTGCATCGGCGCCGCCGGAATCCTCGCGGAGTTGACGGTAGCGGCCTGGGCGACGCTCGGATGGGCCCTCTTGCCGGAAGGGGGCCTCCGCGGCGCCGCTCTCGTGGTGGCCACCGTCACGTGGATAAAATCCCTCGTGATCAATCTCAGTCCGCTGATGCGGTTTGACGGTTACTATCTCCTGTCCGACGCGCTGGAGCTTCCGAACCTTCACGCCCGGTGTTTTGCGCTCGCGCGCTGGCAGCTCCGGGAATGGCTTTTTGCCCTTGATGAGGCCCCGCCGGAGCGCTTCCCCCCGCTGTGGCATCGCGGCCTCGTCGCGCTTGGGTTTGTCATTTGGTTGTATCGACTGGCGGTGTTCCTCGGGGTTGCGCTCTTCGTCTACCATTACTTCTTCAAGGCGCTTGGCGTAATCCTCTTCACCGTTGAAATCGTGTGGTTCATCCTGCTGCCCATCGTCACGGAAATGAAGGAGTGGCTCCAACGCCGAAGCGCGATCGCGCGCTCGACCCGGGCAAGGTGGGTCACCTGGGGATTGCTCGGGGCGGTCGCTTTGATCGCCGTTCCCCTGCCCGTGCGGGTGGAGGTAGCGGCGGAGTTGAGACCCGCCGACGAGTTTCACCTGGTGGCGCCCGATTCGGCCGTCCTTGTGGGACCGGTGCGGGAAGATGGAGCGCACGTGGCTGCGGGAGAGCCCCTCGCCGTGCTGAGATCGACGGCGCTCGATTTCCGCCGGGATCAGGTCCGGCAACGGCTCGCCCGCCTGGAGGCCGCCGTCGACATCGCCTCGGTCCTACCAGGCGAGGAGATGAAACTGCCCGGCCTCCGCGCGGATCGAGACGGCGCGCGCGCCGAGCTCGGAGGCATCGAGAACGCGATCGCCCAGTTGCAGCCCACCGCACCCTTCGCCGGGATCCTCCGCTGGGACAACGCACAGTCGGAGGGAGAAACCCTGGCCCGGCAGGAGCGCTACGCCGCTCTGATCAAGGATGGGCCAGGCAAGGCCGTCGCCTACCTGCCGGAGGTGGCCATCCCACGCATTCGAGCGGGCCATCCGGCAACGTTCTATCCGGATGGCGCGACGGAACATCCCTTACGGCTCGAGGTGGTGACCCTAGAAGGCGACGCGTCCCGGACTCTTGACCATCCCATGCTCGCCACTGCCAACGGCGGCACCGTCGAGGCGCACATGGCGGGCACGGACTGGACTCCCATGAAGGCCGCGTACCGCGTCTGGCTCCGGTCTAAGGACGAGGACCGCATGCTCGGGCGGCACGTCAGACGTGGCACACTCGTACTTCAAGCCGGTTGGCAACCGCTCGGATCTCGCTTCCTTCACCATGCGATCAGCGTGCTGTGGCGGGAAGCGGGATTCTAGGGGAAATCCGTTCCCGATCGGCAACGACACCGCTCGGGCCGGATGAATCCCGGGCTGCAACCGCCCAAAAAGATTGGGTCGCGCTCCGCCCCCCAGTGAGGAACACTCTTGGGCGCTCCTTGGCCTCCACTATGTCTCACCCGCTCACCTCCCGCGCCTTCGTTACTTTTCTCTTCGTCGGTCTCGCCTCGCTCATTTCTGCCGCGCCCGTTGTCCGCATCGACCACGCGCCCACGGCCGATGTCGTCACCCACCTTGGCTGGGACACCGAGGGCGGCACGCGCGCGGAGCAGAACCTGCTTCGCACCCCAATCACCGGCGCCCGTGCGGTCGCCTCCCCCGACGGCGGGTTCGTCCTGAAGTCAACCGGCGGCGAACTGCACCTGGCCTTCGACCCCCGCGTCACCTCGACCTGCATCATCCCGGCGCAGTGGCACGCGGACGGCACGTTCCTCCTGCCGGCCATCGTCAACGCGCCGGACTTCGGACCGATGTCGGTCACGCAGATCGAAGGCCCACCGTTGCGCGGGCGCTTTGAAGGAAACCGCAAGGAAAAGATCGCCGATGTCGTACTGCAGGCCAGCGGACCGACGACGTTGCAATTCCGACCCCTGCTGCTGCCGGCTCCCGCCGGCCTGACGGATACCCGCTACTGGCCCCTCGCCCGCCGCGGCTGGCTGAACGCCATCCAGCCCACCTCCCGCTGGGGCGAACAGAACCGCCCCTTCAGCGCGCCGCCGGGCGTGCTCGGGAACAACGTCATCAGCGATCCCGCCAGTTGCTCGCTCTGGTTCTACGCCGACCAGGCCTTCTTCATGCCCGAACCCTTCCCCGGCGTGAACCTTATGCCGCTCGTCCGGCGTTCGATCGAGTACTGGATCGACACCAAGATGATCAAGGACGCCAGCGGCGCCGAGACCGGGGAACTGATCTGCTACTGGGCCTACGCTCATTTCATCGATGCGAACGCCGGGCCCCTCATTGCTGCTTGGGACTACGTCGAGGTCACCGGCGACCGTGAGTGGCTCAGCCGCAAGGTGGGTCGACTCGAGAAGGTTGCCGACTTCCTGCTCAGCCGGGACATCGATGGCGACGGCCTGATCGAGGCCACGCAGAGCGGCAATCTCAACACCCTCAAGCAGCCCAACCGCTCCTGTTCGTGGTGGGATGCGGTGAACTGCGGGCACAAGGATGCGTACACCAACGCGCTGTGCTACCGCGCGTTTCGCTGCCTCGCCGACCTCGAAAACCAGCTCGGCCGGACCACCCAGGCCGCCCGCTACACCGCCGCGGCCGATCGCCTCAAGGCCGCGTTCTTTCCCGCGCTCTACAACGAGAAGACGGGACTCCTTGGTTGGTGGCGCAGCGAGGACGGCACCCTGCACGATTATGCCGCGCCCACGATCTGCGCCCTCGCGATCGACTACGGCCTTGTGCCGACCGACGCCGCGCGCGCGATGCTCGACCGGCTCTGGCAGAAGATGGACGAAGTCCAGTTCACGCGTCTCGACCTTGGTCTGCCGACCAACCTCGTTCCCCTGCACCCCGGCGCCTACCTCCAACCCGCCTTCGGCGGACCGAAGCAACTGGATGGCCGCGATACCTTCGGCATCTACATGAACGGCGGGATTTCTGCGGGGCACAGCCTCCACTTCATCGCCGCGCACTACCAGGTCGGCGACACCGCCCGCGGCGACCGCGTGCTCGAAGCGATGCTGCCGCGGCAATTCCGTGGGGAGTTCCAGAACGGCGTGCAGGATGCGGGCATGAAGGGCATCGACTGGACCACGTGGGACGGCAAGCCCAGCGGCTACGAAGGGTACCTCGCGGACAGCTTCCGTTTCCTGCAAGCCGTGGTGATGCGCGAGCCCGCGCTGCGCCAAAAACTCCTCCGTCCCGTGCTGCCGTAGGCTGGGACTCGGCGAAGGCTCGTGGCCGCCGGGCGCGCGAAGCCGCTCCCGCCTCACCAAGCCTACCCCTCAGACCGCGTTGCCCGGCTCCTGCCCGAAGCGGCGAGCCCGCTCGAGGTCCTCCGTCATCCAGCGCCGGTAGGCGAGCAACATCAGGATACCGGCCAGGGCGAAGATGATCGAGCAGGTGCCGAAGATGAGCTGCAACCCGAACTTGCCCTTCAGCAAGCCCGCCAGCAGCACCCCGACACCACCCGCGCCGGCACCGACGAGGTTCAGGATGCCGATCGCCGCCGCACGGTAGGGCGGCGGGACGGTTTCGGAGATGATCGGGTGTTCGCTCGGCGTGCCCATCGCGCGGAAGAGCGACGACGCGACCATGATGACCACCACGACCGCGAATCCGGGCGTGAAGAAGAAGAGCGCAAGGAAGGGCGCTCCGACGAGGAACGAGAGGCCCTTGACGAGCACCCTCGCCCGCGGATCGCGGCGCACCCACCAATCCGAAAGCCATCCCCCCAGCGCGATGCCGACGAAGACCGGTCCCTGATAGAGAAGGACCGCCGATCCACCCGCGGTCCCCAAACTCATATTGTACGTTTCTGACAGGAAGAGCGGAAGCCACGAAAGGAAGATCCAGACCGCCACCCCGGCGGCCATCGAACTCATGAGCAGGCAGTGAAAGGACCGCACGCGCGCCAGGTAGCCCCATGCATCCCGGATGCGCACCTGCACGGCGGGACGCGGCGCCTCGGGCGTCACCGGTTCGTCAGGACGATCCCGCAGCACGGTCCGACCCGCCACCGCGAGCAGCACGCCGAGCCCACCCAGCAGCCAGAATCCCGGCCTCCATCCATACCGCTCCGCGATCATGCCCGCCACCGCACCGCCGGCCACCAATCCGAGATTCAGGCCGAGCATGTGCACGCTCACCGCCCTCCCCATCGACTTCGGACCATGGTGCTCAGCCAGCAACGCGCCGGCTGCAGGCAGGTAAAAGCTCTCCGTGATGCCAAGCAGGAGTCGGGCGACCAGGAGCAGGGCAAAGTTCTCCACGAAGTCCGTCAACACGGTCACCACGCTCCACGTCAGCAGGCTCAACAACACAATCCGCGCCCGCGAAAAGCGGTCCGCCACCAGTCCCGCGAACGGCGACATGAGCGCGTAGCACCACAGGAAGACCATCCCGACAAAGCCGATCTGAGCGTCCGTGATGCCGAGGTCCGCGCGCAGCGGCGGAATCACCGACGAGAGCGCCACACGATCCGCGTAGTTCAAACCAGCGGCGAAAAACAGGAAAACGGCGATTCTCCAGCGAAGGGGCATGGCAGTTGGGGTACGGCGCAGGGGTGCGACCGGGAGGGGGCTGGCGACACGGGATACACGCCGCCGACGGCGTCAACGCCGCCGCGGCGAATTTTCCGCCCTCCCGTTCGAGGGCGACGCAACGCCGCCCGCCGACCGACCGCTACCGCCGACGCCGCACCCGAGCAGCACTCCTTGGGCGGTTCGAGCGAATCGCCTCCGGCCGAGCGTTGACTTGCCCCGAGCCATCGACAAGGACCGGTCCCATGCCCCTCGCCCCCACGGGCCTTCCCCGGCCTTCCCGCCCCAGCGTCCGGACACGCGGCCGCCTGCTTGGGCTGTTGTTCTGCTCCGCCACCGCCGTCGCCGCCACCCCCATCGACCTCGGGGGTCGGCTCGAATTGTTCGTTGACCACGCACTCATCGAACGCCTCGAGAACACCCAACTGAAGCTGGGAACGCCGCGGCGGGAAGAAGCGGCCATCGCGTTCGACCAGCCTTGGGAGGGTCGCTTCGCCGGCGCCTCCACGGTCGTGCAGGACAACGGACTCTATCGCCTTTACTACCGCGGTTCCGGCTACGGTCCGACCAAGGCCGAGGACCGCATGGCTGAGCTCACCGCCTATGCCGAGAGTCGCGACGGGGTCCACTGGACCAAGCCCATGCTCGGACTCCATGCCTTCAACGGCAGCAGGGAAAACAACATCATCCTCCCGCCGGGCGACAAGCGCCGCATCTCCCACAACTTCTCCCCCTTCATCGACACCCGCCCAGGAGTCCCGGCGTCCGAACGCTACAAGGCCGTGGGCGGCACCCGGGAGCACGGGCTTTTCCGCCTGGTCTCCGCCGACGGGATCCGTTGGCGCATGTTCTCAGAGGAGCCGATCTTCTTCGGCTACGCGCTCGACACGGTGAACGTGGCCTTCTGGTCCGAGTCCGAGCAGCAGTACGTCGCCTACATCCGCACCTGGAGCGAGGGTGGAACCCCCGAACGCCCGCAGTTCCGGGGGCTCCGCACGGTGAGCCGGGCGACGTCCAAGGACTTCATCACGTGGACCACGCCGCAACCGATGACCTACGGC
>CAZEJZ010000183.1:0-6109 GCA_964512415.1 uncultured Opitutaceae bacterium | reverse complement strand
GAGACGAAGAAATGCTTGGGGACCCGGAGCTGGAAGCGTCCGGCCTCGTCGCGCGTGGCGGGACCGAGGAAGAAGGGCTTCATCTCGCGGAACGTGTTGGTGACCTCCGGGATGGCGGCGATGGGCTGACCCGCGCGGTCGAAGCAGAAGTAGAACGAGACGGGATTGAAAAGAAACCCGGCGATGCGGGGCAGGGTGATCAGGACGACCCGGCCGCCGGACAGATCGACGCCGTGGTGCTGAAGGACCGCGTGGACGCGGGCCTTGAGGGGTGCACCGGCGGGTTGGTTGGTCGGAAGGAAGTCGGCATCACGGAACGAGTAAAGCGCGTGTCCCTCGCTGGAGAAGAGGCTCAGGCGGCGGTCCAAGTCCCCGAGTTCATCCAGATCGATCGCGAACAGAAAGATCCGGTAACGGAAAGCGTGCCGCCGGGGGGAGAATCGGGCGTGCATGACTTGGCACTCGTAGAGACAGGAGTTCATGCGCGGCGCACGTGGAAATGAAAGTAAACAGCGGACCGGGGCGGACGCAACCCGTGAGAACGACGGACTCGATCGGCTCGGGGCGGACCATTCCGGCCACGAGGGCGCAAAAAAAGGCGGCCGCAGGATGACCTGCGGCCGCCTGAGAGAGAGCAGCGGGTGTCCGATCAGAACTTGATCCGCATGCCGATCTGGGCCTGCCAGCGGGACACCGGGGTCTCGTCGACCGTCACCGGCACGCCGTTCAACGTATTGCTGGTGAAGGTGTAATTCCACTGGCCCTTGCCGTTGTTGGCGGTGGGGTTGAGCGTCGCGCCCGCGACGGCGCGACGGTACGAGAAGGGAACTTCCTCTTGGATGCCCCAGTCGCTGTCGAAGAGGTTCGCGAAGTTCAGGATGTTCGCGAACACCTCGGCGCGGACTGACTTGAAGAGCGGGATCTGCTGCGTGAGCTTCAGGTCGACCGTCTGCAGCCAGGGCGAGGTCTCCGAGTTGCGAGCCGGGTTGGCACCGCGGTACTTGTTCAGGCTCGTGTTCTGCACGAACTGGAAGAACGCATCGCGCTGCGCGGGATCAGCCCACGCCACCCGGGAGTCATCCGGACCGGTCGGCACGTAGAGGAGATCGTTGAAGGCGATGCCGTCACCATTGGCGTCACCGAAGAACACCCACGAGTAGGGCCGGCCGGTGCGGCCGATGTAGGTGAGGTTGACGGTGGTCGGGGCGTTCTTGACGAACTCGAAGCGCCGCGTGACCGACAGGATGACGGTGTCCTTGATGTTGGTGTTCGAGACCGAGTCCCGGTTCTCGTCCGGATTGAACACCGCGCGGTTCGAGTAGTTCGAGAGCGCCACGGAGGACGTCATCGGGCTGACTTCGGTGGCGTTGCCGTTCGTCCACGAGGCGGACCACGCCCAGTTGTTCTTCATCGGCCGGCTGAGGCTGACGGTGACGCCGCTGGCCTGGCCCTTGTCGGTGTTCGTCAGGTAGAGCACATCGGCGAAAGCCGCGACGCGGCGGCGACCGGCGATGTTGGTGCTGGTCGAGCTGACGATGCTGGCGGCGGATCCGAAGCGCAGGCGGCCGTCGGGAGCGAGCCCGGTGCCGTCGCCGTCATTGGCCTGCCGGTAGTTGAGGAACTCGGTTAACAGGCCCACATCCACGTCGTGGTAGTAGTACTCGACGGTGAGCGTCGTATCGAACCACGGCAGCTGGTGGTCGACCGCGATGTTGCTCTTCCACAGGGCGGGCTGGCGGAAGTTCGGAGCGGTGATGTTGACGTTCGGCGGCGGATTGGCGGTGCCGGGGACGGACTGCGTCGCGGCGTTGGGGTTGAACGTGATCAGCGGGCGCTCGGCGACTGCCGCGGTGTAGTTGTACACCGCGCCGGCATTCGAGAACGCGTTGGAGAGCCAGACCGCCGGGTTCTTGCCTTGGAAGAGACCGAAGCCACCGCGAACCTGGGTCTTGCGCTTGCTCGCGACCTCGTAGGTGAAGCCCAGACGCGGAGCCCAAGTCGGGTTGCCGTCGTTGGTGGTGTCATTGCGGGTGACCGGGATACCCTTCGAGTTCACGAAGCCAGCGGTGGCGAAACCCGTGGCGACCGGCGGACGCTCGTCGACGACCGGAACGTCAAAGCGCATGCCGGCGACCAGCGTCAGCTGCGGGTTCGGGCGCCACGTATCCTGGACGAAGCCGGCGAGCGCCGTGTAGGTCCAGTTGGCGATCGCGTCGTTGATCGCGAAGCCCGGGTACGGCTTCTGCAGGATGAAGTTCGTCGGCGGCGTGCCGGCGAGGAAGGTCGCCGGCGAGGCGAACGTGTAGTTGCCCATCGTGTTTTGCACGAAAGCGTTCGAGTAGTCGGTCGTGATTTGTTCGCCGCCCACGGTGAGGGTGTGGTCACCGAAGGTGTAGTCGCCGGAGAGCTTGAACTGCTTTTCCTTGCTCGTGAGGCGGTTCAGCTGGCGGCTGTTCTCGGTACCGAAGATGATCGCACCGTTCGTGAGCGTGGCGCCGGTGTCGAGTCGCCGGCCGGTCAGGCCTTCGACGCGGACCATCGGGAACGGCGTGCCGCGGTTGGCGGGCGTGCCGTCGTAGTCGGTCATCGAGACCGTGGCTTCGGTGCGGAAGTCCGGGGTCCACTGGCTGTTCAACTGGGCCGTGTAGCTGTCGGTGTTGCGCGGCTGGTCGAACCAGTGGTTGCTCAGCGAGGTTGCGGTGGAACTGTTGTAGTTCGCGAAGCTCGTGTTCTGGCCGTAGTTGCGGCGGTAGGTCACGGCGAGGCGGTGGTCGCGGGAGATGTTCCAGTCGATCTTGCCGATGTAGGTCTCCTGCTGCGACGGGTTGGTGCTCGGTCCGGAGAGGGAGCCCGGGTCGTAGTTCTGCGACTTCACGCGCGCGATGATCGAGTCAATCGCGGCGACGCCGGCGGCGTCGGGCACGAACACGGCCTGCGGGGGGACGGTTTCACGCTCCAGCTTGTCGTAGGAGAACGAGAAGAAGAGTGTGTTCTTGATGATCGGACCGCTGAACGTGGTGCCGAAGTTCTTCTCGTCGAAGGCTTCCTTGACCCCGGTGAGTGGGTTCTTGGCGCGGAGGTTCTCGTTGCTCATCCGGTAGTACACGCTGCCGCGGTACTTGTTGGTGCCCGAGCGGATGACGGCGTTGATGACCGCACCGGTGAAGCCGGCGTAGCGGACGTCGTAAGGGGAGAGCTGGATGCTCAGCGTCTCGAGCGCGTCCAGCGGCACCGGGCTGGCGAGGGAGGAGAAGCCGTTCGAGTTGAGACCGAACGGGTCACCGGCCTGCACGCCGTCGATGAGGAAGGAGTTGTAGCGGAAGTTCTGGCCCTGCGCGCTGAGCTGGCCGCCCTGGTCGAGCGAGCCGAGGAACATGCGCGAATCCAGTCGGGCGACGTCCTGCACGCTGTTGCGGACCGTCGCGGTGTTCGCGATCGCGTCCTCGTCGAAGCTGCTTCCCGTGCCCATCTTGCCCGTGCCGAACGTCAGGTCACGATCGGCGGCCACGCTCACGGCTTCCAGCACCACGACGTCGGAGGCGACCACGAAGGAAACGTCGGCGTTGGCACCGAGTTCGAGGTAGATCTCTCCCTTCTCGGCGGCGGAGATCGTCGAGGACGACACCTTCACGCTGTACGGACCGCCGACGCGCAGGCCGGAGACGGAGTACTGACCGTTCGTGCGGGTCAGCGTCGTCGCCACCGTGCCGGACGGCTGGTGGGTCACGGTCACGGAAGCCCCGGAGACGGGGTTATTGGCCTTGTCGGTGACAAAGCCGCCGATGCCGGCGGTGGTGACACCTTGGGCGATCAGGCCCGGAGCGACGAGGAAGGCCGCTGCGAGGCCGAGCAGGGCAAACCAGCCGGCCTTGGCCGTGCGGAGAGCAGAGGTTGGATTCATGGTGTAGGCGAAGGAAGGAAAGTCGGGATGCGGAAAAAGTCCAAGTCCCCCGTGAGATGTCAGAGGGAAGTCGCGCGTCGAGGCTGGATGTCGAGCGGAACGTAACGTTTCCGTGCCGCTCAACGCCGCCGCGCAAGGCGTGCGACTCTTGGAATGAACGAGCCCCCCGAGGCGGTCCAGCCTCGAAAACCGCACGCCATCAAATGATTCGGTTACGGGATCGTTGCGCTTGGATGGCGTTCGCTAGGGAATGGCGTTTTCAGCCTTCGGAGCGCTCCAACCAGTCCGGATTCCGTTCGGCGTGTCCGGCGATCTCTTGGAAAATCTGCTCTGGGGCTCGGGTGGGGTGCCATGGCCAGCGGGCCTCGGCGCGGCGCGCGTCGAGGACGACCCAGGGAAGATCGTAGGGTCGCGGCGCGGGATCGGCCGCGACGGGGTGCGAGCCGAATCGGTCGTCGCACCACGCCGTCAACTGCCGCAGGGAGCGGGCGGATGCGATGCCTCCACTGACGTTGAAGATGCGGTCGTCCGGAGAGGCGGCGTGGGTGGACGAGGCCAGTTGAAGGCGCAGCAGAGCCGCCAGATCGGCGGGGTGCAGGCAGTCGCGCACCTGGAACCCTTGCCCCCCGAAGCCGATGTAGCGGAGCGGGCGGCGTCGGAGGTGGCGGTTGATCCAGTAGGCGAAGATGCCTTGGTCGGCGCGGCCGAACTGTCCCGCGCCGGCGAGCACGCCGCAGCGATTGATCCAGACCGGGAAGCCGAAGGCGTGGCCATAGTCGAGGGCCATGGCCTCGCTGGCCAGTTTCGTGGCGCCGTAGAGCGAGACCGGAGCCTGGGTCGAGAATTCCTCGCTGATCCCGTGTTCGGAGGCTCCGCGGACGGAAGGGGCGAGGGCGGCGGGATTCCAGCGGAAGGCGCCTTCCTGTGGGGAAACCGGCAGCGCCGCGAGGGCGGGGATCGAATAGACTCGGCTGGTGCTGAGCAGGATGAGCCCGGCTCGGTGCTGGCGGCAGTAGTCGAGCAGGTGCAGGGTGCCGCCGAGGTTGTGTTCAACCAGTTGCCGCGGGCTGGACCGGCCATCGATTCCCGCGAGCACGCTCGGGTTGGCGGCGGCGTCGATGACCCAATCGGCCGCCGGAAGCGCCTCCACGTCGCTGGCGAGGCGAAGGTCGCCGTGCACCAGTTTCATCCCGAGCGCCCGCCAGGCGGGGCGGTTGGTTTCGCTGCCGGCACGGCTGAGATTGTCGAGGCCGATCAGGTCGACGCCCGCGATCGCGGAGCGCAGCGCGTGGGCGAGGGAAGTGCCGACGAACCCCGCGGCGCCGGTGATCAGGATGCGCATGGTGCAGGGTCTAGCCGACAAGCGGCGCGGGGTGAAGGCTCGAATGGCAGCGGGCCTCGGTTCGGCCGGGCTTGGGGAGGAACCGCTGCCGCCCTTCCGGGAGCAGCGCCCGCTCGCTCATCGACTCAGGACGGAGCGAGTGCCTTGGCCATGAAGACATTGAAGTCCGTGGCCTCGTAGTCGCCGAACGGCCCACACGGCTCGAACCCGTTGCGCCGGTAGAGCGCGTGGGCGGCGGCGAAGGCGGCACCGGTTCCGGTCTCGAGAAGCAGGCGGGAGTAACCCCGGAGACGGGCGGTGCGGATGATCTCGTCGAGCACGGCTTGGCCGACTCCCTGGCGCAGGAAGGCGGTTCGCGTGCGCATGGACTTGATCTCGCCCTCCCCGGCATGCAACGCCTTGAGCGCGCCGCAGCCGCACAGGGCGTCGCCTCGCCATGCGGACCAGAAGGTGATCTCCGGACGCCTCAGTCCCTCGATCGCCAAGGCGTACGAGTGTCCGGGCGGTGAACTGCCGCGCATGCCGGCCAGATGCTCTCCGACGAGCGCTTGCACCTCCGCCGAGGTGAGAGGGTCGATGCGAACGTCGAAGGTCATGGCATTCGTGACCGGGCAATGATCCCACCCCCAGGCGTGGGCAAGGTCGTTCCTCGGGTTTGGCGGGCGAAGGCACCGGGGGGGCTGACCGAGCGAGGTCGGTCGCGGAGAATGGTGGCAAGACCCGGAATCGAACCGGGGACACGAGGATTTTCAGTCCTCTGCTCTACCAACTGAGCTATCCAGCCGCGAGAATGCGAAAATTAGGCAGGATTTTTGATCAGGGCAAGTTTTTAGGATCCACCGCCTCGATGATGAGACGAAACTCGG
>CAZEJZ010000182.1:0-6122 GCA_964512415.1 uncultured Opitutaceae bacterium | reverse complement strand
TAGGGGTCGCCCGCCTTCTCCAGCGTCGGGAAGTGCACCGGCCACCACACCCAGTGTTGCAGCAGCGAGAGGAAATACGGCGTCGGGCGCTCCAGCGTGATCACCACCGTGCGGGCGTCCGGTGCGGCGAAACCCACGTCGGAGAAGCGCGTCGCGCGGCCCTGGTGGAAGTCGGCCGCCCCGCGCACGACGTACAGCAGGTTCGCATTGTCGCAGCCGAAGGACGGCGTGAGGGCGCGGCGCCACGACGCCAGGAAGTCGGCGGCGGTGACCGGATCGCCGTTCGACCACCGCGCGTTCGCCCGCAGGTGGAAGGTGTACGTGAGACCGTCCGCGGACACCGTCCAGCGCTCCGCGACGCCCGGCACGGGATGGAGGTCGCGCGGGTCCTCGGCGATCAGGCCCTCGAAGAAGGCGGAGATCACGCCGTAGTCGCTGACCATCATGGCGACGTGCGGATCGAGATCGGCGATGTCGGGACTGAAGCCGCGGTGCAGCACCTGTTCCCGTGCTCCGCGCTCGACGGCGGTTTCGCGCGGCCGGCAGCCGCCGCCCAGCGTCGCGAACCCGACCAGGAGGGCGGTGGCCAGGAGAGCGGCGAACGCGGAACGGCGCATCGGTGCCCCTCGACCGGACTAAATCCGCTGGAGCAGCGCGACCGCGTGCGCCGCGATGGCGACGCCGCGGCCGAGATCGCCCACGCCTTCGTTGGTCGTGGCCTTGATCCCGATGGCGTCGGTGGCAAGGCCCGTGCTGGCGGCGAGCCGGGCCTTCATCTCCGGGACGCGGGCCAGCAGGCGGGGGCGCTCCGCGATCACGGTGGCGTCGAGGTTCACCGGCGCCCAACCGCGGCGGGCGAGCTCGGCGATCACGCGCTGGAGGAGCAGCTGGGAATCGATGCCGCGCAGCGATTCATCTGTATTCGGAAAAAAATGACCAATGTCCGGCAGGCCGGCGGCGCCGAGCAGGGCATCGCAGATCGCGTGGGTCAGGCAGTCGGCGTCGCTGTGTCCCTCGAGACCGTAGTCGGTGTCGAAGCGGACGCCTCCGAGGACCAGCGGCCGGCCCGGGACCAAGCGATGGATGTCGTAACCGTGGCCGATGCGCATGGAGAGAAGAGAAGGCGGGAACGGCGGGCGTCGGCGCGTCGGCCTAGGCCTCGCGCGCGTGGCGCTGGCGGAGCAGGAATTCGCACCACGCGAGATCGGCGGGCGTGGTGAGCTTGGGATTCGGGTGCGGGTTCTCGAGCAGGGCGATCGGATGGCGCAGCCCCTCGACCGCCTGGGCGTCGTCGGTGATGCGCTCGCCCCGTGCGGCCACCCGGGCATAGGCGCGGACGATCAGCGGACGCGCGAAGACCTGCGGCGTCTCCATCGCCCAGAGACGGGAACGATCGAGCGTGCGCAGCCGCGCGGAGTCGTGGTGCTCCTTGAGGGTGTCCGTGACGCGGTGGGCGAGGACGACGGCCTCCTCGCGCAGGACGATCCGGCGCAGTGCGGCGATCTGCTCCGGCCGGATCAGCGGGCGCGCGCAGTCATGGATGAACACGTGCGCGACATCGTCGGGCAGGATGGCGAGGGCGCGGGCGACGGAGTCCTGGCGCTCCGCGCCGCCGCGGACGAATTGAGCCGGCGTGGGCGCGTAGGCGGAAAGCCGGAGCGACTGGGCGGCGTCGCGGTGGACGATGACGTAGAAGTCGACCGCGTGGCTGGCGAGGAAGGCGGCGACCACGTGGGCGAACGCGGGTTTGCCGTCGAGCGGGGCGAGGACCTTGTCCCCGACCGCGCCCTGCATGCGCCGGCCGCTGCCGGCGGCGAGGAGGATGGCGGCGGTGCGGCTCATGGCGCAGCGCCGTGGCCCGCGATCTCCGCGAGGATCCCGCGGGCGGCGGCGGCGGGATCGGCGGCCTGGGAAATCGGGCGCCCGACCACGAGGAAGTTGGCGCCGGCGGCGGCGGCCTGGGCCGGCGTGAGCACGCGCGTCTGGTCATCGGCCTTGGCTCCGCTGGGCCGGATGCCCGGGGTGATCAACTGCGTGTGGGCCGGCAGCACGGCGCGGAGCGGTGCGATCTCGAGCGGGGAGCAGACCAGCCCGGCGAGGCCGGCGCCGGTGGCCAGCTGGGCGAGCCGGAGCACCTGATCCTCCGGGGCGCCCGGGACGCCCACGGCGTTGAGATCGGCGGTGCCCATGGACGTGAGCACGGTGACGCCGAGGAGCAGCAGATCGGGCCGCGTGGCCTGCTGGGCGGCGACGGCCCGGCGCATCATCTCCGCGCCCCCGCAGGTGTGCAGCGTCAGCATGTGGATCGGCAGGCGGGCGGCGGACTCGACCGCGTGGCCGACGGTGTTCGGGATGTCGTGCAGTTTCAGGTCGAGGAACACCTTGAACCCCTGGTCGGCGATCTCACGCACGCAATCCGGTCCACAGGCGGTGAACATCTGCAGGCCGATCTTCACCCAACGAATCTCTCCGGACAGGGCGCGCAGGAGCGGCTGGACAACGCGGGGGGACGGTTCGTCGAGAACGAGGATGAGATCGCAGGCCATGGCGCGGGAGGAAAGGAGCGGGGGATGACCTCAGGAATACGCCTCCCGGGCGGTGGCTGGCAAACCGGGAAAACGGATGGTTTCGGCTTCAGCTGGGGCGGTCTCTCCGTGCAGGCTGGGGCGATCCCCGTGAGCACCGCCCTTGTCCTCTCCTCGCCGGCCAAGCTGAACCTCAGCCTTGCCGTGGTCGGTCGCCGGGCCGACGGCTATCACGACCTCGTGTCGCTGGTCAGCCCGCTCGCTCTGGCTGACACCCTTATGGCGGAGCCGGGGCCCGACGGCACGGCGAGTTTGAGCTGCGACGACCCCACCCTGCCGGTGGATGCGAGCAATCTGGTGCTCCGCGCGGAGCGGGTGTTCCGGACCCGGACCGGTTGGAAGGGTGGCGTGCGCTTTCACCTCGTGAAGCGGATCCCCCGTGGGGCTGGGCTGGGGGGAGGCAGCAGCAACGCGACGATGGCGCTGCGGGCGTTGGACCAGCTTGCGGGCGCGCGGCTGGGTGACGCGGTGCTGGCGGAGCTGGCGGCGGAGTTGGGGTCGGATTGCCCGCTCTTCCTGTTTTCCGGTCCGGTGGTGCTGCGGGGACGCGGGGAGCGCGTGCAGCCCGTGGCGCCGGAGGTGGCGGCGCGCGTGGCGGGGCGGCCCGTGTGGCTCTTCAAGCCGGCTTGGGGGATTGAGACCCCGTGGTCCTTCCGTCGTCTCGCGGCGTGGGGACTCGGGGCGTATGCGGATGCGGAGGAGGCGGAAGGGAGCTTGGCGGCGTGGTGTTCGGACCCAGCGGCGCCCTTGGAGACGCTGCCCGGCAACACCCTTGAGCGCGTGGCCTTCGGCAAGTACCTCGCGTTGCCCGCGCTGGTGGCGCAGGTGCGGGAGGAGCTTGGCTTGGCGGTCCGCATGAGTGGCAGCGGCAGTTGCTGCTTCGCGTTCGCGCCCGGCGGTGAATCGGAGGGCAGGCTCGGAGAGCTGACGGAGGCGTTGCGCCGGCGCGTGATCGCGGCGTGGGGCGATGAAGCCTTCTTTGCGGCGAGCCGGCTGGCGTGAGGCGTGCGGCACGGGCCGGAGAGGTGACGCTTTTGCGTCGCCCCGGAAATCCGCGTTGACCCCCCTCCGCGTGCGGGGCTAAAGCTCCCCCGGCGTCGGTGCACCCCCTCGATCCGATGCCCGTTCCCTCCATGTCCGAGCAGGTCCATCCCAAGCCCGAACTTGTGGTGCAAGGCATCGCCGCCTCGCAGGGGATCGCGTATGGGCAGGTGTTTGTGTACCTCCAGTCGGATCTCGAGGTGCCCACCTATGAAGTGGAGGCGGAGAAGCGGGCGGACGAGGTGGCGCGTTTCGAGCGCGCGGTGCTGGTGACCCGGGAGCAGATCCAGCGGATCCGCGATGAAGTCGAGCGGAACCTCGGGGCCGATGAGGCGCGGATCTTTGATGCGCACCTGCTGGTCTTGGAAGATCAGGCGCTGATCGCGGAGACGATCCGCTCGTTTGAGAAGTCCGGGCGGAACATCGAGGCCTGCTTCAACGAGGTGGCGCGCCGCTACGTCGATGCGTTCACGGAAATCGACGACGAGTACCTGCGGGAGCGCGCGGGCGACATCCGCGACGTCGCGCAGCGGGTGCTGGCGAATCTGCTCGGGCAGTCCTCGGCGAACCTCTCGCGGCTCGTGGACAAGCGGGTGGTCGTGGCGAATGACATTTCCCCGTCGGACGCGGCCAGCATCGACCGCAGCCACGCGCTGGCGGTGATTACGGACACGGGCAGCAAGACGAGCCATGCGGTGATCGTGGCGCGTTCGATGAAGGTCCCGGCGGTGGTCGGCGCCCGCGGCCTCAGTGCGAAGGTGCACCACGGCGACTGGATCCTTGTCGACGGTTATGACGGCCTCGTGATCGTGCACCCCTCGGAGCAGACCCTGTTCCGGTACGGCAAGATCCAGGTCCAGAAGAAGTCCCTTGAGCAGCGCCTGCTGCAGGCCAACCAGCGCCCGTCCGTCACGCTCGACGGCGTGGACGTGGTGCTGCGGGCGAACATCGAGAACGCCGAGGAAGTCCCCCTCGTGAAGGAGTACCTCGCCTCGGGCGTGGGCCTGTATCGCACCGAGTTTCTGTACCTGAACGGATCTCACATCCCGACCGAGGAGGAACAGTTCGAGGCTTATCGCAAGGTGGCGGAGCAGCTGGCCCCGGCGACGGTGGTGATCCGTTCGCTGGACCTTGGCGGCGACAAGGCGATGGAAGGCAATCCGGGGTTGTTTCCCCGGGAGGACAACCCCTTCCTGGGCTTCCGGGCGATCCGCTTCTGCCTGGAGAATCCGAACCTCTTCAAGGAGCAGCTCCGCGCGATCCTGCGGGCCAGCGTGTACGGGAACGTGAAGCTGATGTACCCGATGATCAGCGGGTGCGAGGAACTGGGGCGGGCCAACGCCGTGCTGGAGGAATGCCGCGAGGAACTCCGTGCGGCGGGCGTGGCGTTCGACGAGACGCTGGCGGTCGGCTCGATGATCGAAATCCCCAGCGCCGCCTACACGGCGGACCTGCTGGCCACGCGGAATGACTTCTTCAGCATCGGCACCAACGACCTCATCCAGTACCTGCTCGCGATCGACCGGGTGAACGACCGCATCGCGCACCTTTACGAGCCGACGCACCCGGCGGTCATCCGCACCATCCGCCACATTGTGCGCGAGGCCCACGCCGCCGGCATCAAGGTCAGCGTTTGCGGCGAGATGGCCGGCGACCCGGTGCTGGCGCCGCTGCTGCTCGGGCTCGGCGTCGATGAGCTGAGCATGACCCCGCCCCTGATCCCGGCGGTGCGTTACGTGATCCGCTCCATGACGCTGGCGGATGCGCGGGCGCTTGCGGAGGAGGCCTTGACCCTCTCCGGCGGGCGCGAGGTGCTCGCGCTCTGCGAGCAATTCCATCACGCGCGCGTGCGCTTCGACTAGTCGGCCGGGGCGGGCGACGCGGATGGCGGCGGCGCGGCCGGCCCTCCGGGACGAATCCCGCAGGCGAGGATGGTCTCGAAGTGAGGCTCCTGCTCCTCGCGGGCGACGATCGAGACCTCGACCTGCTCGAAACCGGCCTGCCGCAGGAAACGGTGGAGCGCGCTCTCCGCGAAACCGAGCCAGACGTCGGCGTAGAGCTCGCGGGCCCGCTCGAAGCCGTGCTCCTTGAGATCGAGCACGAGCAATTGTCCGCCGCGACGCAGGATGCGGAACGCCTCGTTCACCGCGTTCTGCGGATGGTGCGCGTGGTGGAGGGCCTGGCTGAGGATGGCCAAGTCCACCGATTCATCCGGCAGCGGCACCTTCTCGATGTCGCCCAGCCGGTAAGTCAGGTTATGGAGACCGTTGCGCTCCGCCAGCTCGGTGCCGACCTCGACCATGCGCGGAGAATTGTCGATGCACCAGACCTGCCGGGCGCGGCGGGCGAGCAACTGCGAGATCAGTCCTTCGCCGGCGCCGAGGTCGGCGACGATGATCGGCGGGGCGAGGCGCAGCGCGAGGTGCCCGATCGCCTGCCATGAGCGACCGGGGCAGTAGTTCCGCCCCAGCTTGCCGGCGATGAGGTTGAAGTACT
>CAZEJZ010000181.1:0-6145 GCA_964512415.1 uncultured Opitutaceae bacterium | reverse complement strand
GCGCTCGGACATGACCTGACGGTGCCGGCCATTGCCAACAGCCTCCGGTTCGCGAGCATTTCCACGGTGGTGGACCTCATCCTCGGTGTGGCGATCGCCTACGTGGTCGTGCGCTCGCGCGTGCCAGGCCGGCAGGTGCTGGACTTTCTCGCGATGCTGCCCCTCGCCGTTCCGGGCCTCGTGCTGGCCTTCGGGTACCTCGCCATGTCGCAGGATGGAAAGCTGTTTGGATTCCTGAATCCCACCCGCGATCCGACGATCCTGCTCATCATCGCCTACTCCGTGCGGCGCCTGCCGTACGTCGTCCGCTCGGCTGCCGCCGGATTCCAGCAGACGAGCGAGACCCTGGAGGAAGCGGCGCAGAACCTCGGCAGCCCGCCGCTCAAGGCGATGTTCCGGGTCACGCTCCCCCTGATCACCGCCAACCTGATCGCGGGCGGCTTGCTGGCCTTCTCCTTCGCGATGCTGGAAGTCAGCGACTCGTTGATCCTCGCGCAGAAGCAGGCGTATTATCCGATCACCAAGGCCATCCTCGAACTCTTCCAGTTGCTGGGTGACGGCAAGTTCATCGCAAGCGCCCTCGGCGTGTGGGCGATGCTCTTCCTCGGCGTGACCATCGTCGGTCTGAGCCTCCTGCTCGGCAAACGGCTGGGGGCGATCTTCCGCGTCTGACGGAACGTGCCGCCGATGCCGCGACTCCTGCTCGTCTCGCTGCTCTGGGCGCTGTCGTTCGGACTGATCAAGCAGGAATTGGCCGGCCTCGATCCGGTCGCGATCGCCACGCTGCGGCTCGGACTCGCCGCGCTGCTCTTCCTGCCCTGGCTGCGCTGGCCTGCTGCCGGAGTGCGCCTCGCCCTCGGCTTCATGGCGAGCGGGGCGGTCCAGTTCGGTCTGATGTACGCCGCCCACCTCGGCGCGTTCCGTCACCTCGCAGCGCACGAGGTGGCGCTGTTCACGGTCCTGACGCCGCTTTACCTCGCGGTGTTTGAAGGCGTCACGGATGGACGCTGGAGCGGCCGCCACGCGCTCGCGGCCGCGCTGGCGGTGGCGGGAGCCGCGATCGCGCTCTGGAGCGACCGACCCATCGCCGCCAAGCTCACCGGGCTCCTGCTGATTCAACTGTCCAACGTGTGCTTCGCCGCCGGCCAGGTCGCCTACCGTCGCCTGCGGCCCCAACTCAGCGGCGCGGCCGCCGACCGGTCCGCCTTTGCGTGGCTGATGCTCGGCGGATTTGCCGCGACGGCGCTGCTTTCGGTCGTGACCACGGATTGGCGGGCGTTCGAACCGACCCTGCGGCAGGTCGGCGTGATCGGCTACCTCGGCGCGGTCGCGACCGCCCTCGGCTTCTTCCTGTGGGCCCAGGGGTCGCTGCAGGTCAACGCCGGCGTGCTGGCCGCCTTCAACAACGCGAAGGTGCCGCTGGGGGTGGCGTGCTCCCTGCTCGTCTTTGGCGAGCAGGCGAGCCTCGGACAACTCGGCCTCAGCTTCGCGATCCTCGCCGCCGCCGTGGCGCTGGCGGCGGCGCGAACGCCCCGGGACGGCAGGCCGACGACTTAGGCCAGCCCGAGACGCTGGAGCACCTCGGGCGGCGGGCCGTCGAACGTCGCGAGCGGCACGTTGCCGACGTAGCCGACATCACGCGCGCCCTCCGGCGTGGTGAAGAAGCCGCCGGCGGTGAGATCGCGGAAGCGCCGGAAGAAATGCGACGGTTCGTGCAGCGGCGAATCCGCCGGCGCGACGCGGCAGATGTCGTCGCAGATGGCGGTCTGCTGCGACTCCGACAAGTCCGCGAAGTTGCGCTGGAACCGGCGCTGGCTCTCGGCATCGATCCAGTCGAGGCCCCGGAGGATGCGCGTGCGGTCAGCCGCCTGCGCCGGGTACGGGGAACTGATCCACTCGTCGATGAAATCCTGCACCTTGAGGTCGCCCGCGCTTGGGACCGAGCCCTCGGCGGGGATGATCAGCGTGCACAGGACGGTCGCGGTCCGTCGCTGGTGATCATTGAAGGAAAGCGGCCAGAGATCGCCCGGTTGGTAGGAGCGAACCAGATCGGGGTCCGTGCCATAACCCCGCGCGGCAGGAGCGCCGGCGCCTTGGGCGAGCGCCGCCCGGTCCGTGACCATGAGGGCCGCGGTGCCCGCCGCCATCCACTTGAGTGCGGCGCGACGATCGAGGCGCCCGGAGTCGGAAGTATTCATGTCAAAGATTCCCCTTTCGCATTTCCTCGAGCATGTAGTCGGCCGCCCGCCAGGCGAGGGCCATGATGGTGAGCGTCGGATTCTTGTCCGCGTTTGAACAGAACGGGGCGCCGTCCGTGAGGAACAGATTCGGCACGTCCCACGTCTGGCACCATTGGTTGGTGACGGACTTGCGGCGATCCGTGCCCATGATCGCGCCGCCCACCTCGTGGATGATGCTGCCCGGGGCCTCGATCGCGGCCGCGCCGTCGGTGTTCGGCTGGCGCGACACCCGGCCGCCCATCGCGGTGATCAAGTCCGCGAACGTGCGCTCCATGTGCAGGACCTGCTTGAGCTCGTGATCGGACCACTTCCAGTGGAAGCGCAGGACCGGCACACCCCACTTGTCCTTCACCGTCGGATCAAGGTCGCAGAACGAGTCCTCGTTGGGGATCATCTCGCCGCGTCCCGAAAAGCCGACCGAAGAGCCGTAGTACCGGCGAGCGTCCGCCTTGAACCGTTTGCCGTAGGTGCCGCCGGTCATCCACTCCAAGCCGCCGAACATCGGCGCCGCCGGGAGGTGGCGTCCGGTCTGGAACTCGATGTGGTACCCGCGCGCGAAATCGAGCTTGCCCGCATGCTGTTCCTGGTAGAGCCACCACGGGATGTAGACGTGCCCGCCGCCGGCGCCGTCCTCATTGTGGAGGGGCAGCCCCTCGAGGGCCGGAATCTGTCCGCCGAGCCGCCCACCCACGGTATCCATGATGTACTTACCCACCTTGCCGCTGGAGTTGGCCACGCCGTTCGGGTAGCGCGCCGAGCGGGAATTGAGCAGGACGCGCACGGACTCGCAGGCGCTCGCCGACAGCACCACGACCCGCGCCTTCGCCTTCACTTCGCGGTTCTTGCGGCGGTCGATGAAAGCCACCCCGGTCGCCTTGCCCGCGTCATCCATGAGCACCTCGCGCACCATGGCGTCCGAAAGGATGTCGAGATTGCCCGTCGCCATCGCCGGCGGGAGATGTACGGTCGTGGACTGGTAGTTGGCCTTGGTGGAGCAGCCGCGGACGCAGTTGGTGGCCCAGAAGCAGGCGGCGCGCTCATCCATGGCCTTGGCGAGGATGCGCTGGGCACGCGGATTTTTCGGATGCAGTCGTGCGGGAATCGTCTTGGAATCCTGCCGCACGCTCAACACGGCGCGGTGGATCGGAATGACCGGCAACCCGAGCTTCTTGGCGTGCTTCTGGGTGTAGAGCTCGCCCGCGCGGGCCTTGGGAGGAGGCAGCAGCACCCCGGGCGAGGAATTCGGCGTGTTTTCCAAACCCTCGTTGGAGCCATAGACGCCGATCAACATCTCCACGCGGTCGTAGTATTCGGCCAGATCCTCGTAGTTCAGCGGCCAGTCGAATCCGAGGCCATCCCGACTGTACGGCTTGAAGTCATACGGGCCATTGCGGAGGGAAATGCGGCCCCAGTGGTTTGTCCGACCGCCCAGCATCCGCGCCCGCCACCACTCAAAACGACGCTTCGGATCGGACGACGCCATCGTGTAGGGCTCCCCCTCAATCTTCCAACCACCGTCCACGGTCGCATCGTAGAAGCCAAACGGCTTGTCCGACGTGCTCACCCCGCGCAACGGAGCCCGGGAGTGGTCCTGAAACATCGGCGTCTCGCTCAGAGGATCGTAGTACCTCCCGGCTTCCAGCATGAGGACCTTCACGCCCTCCATCGCCAGAGTGTAGGCAGTCTGCCCTCCGGCCGCGCCGGATCCTACAACAATTACATCATACTGAGGCTGAAGCTGTTCCGGGGTAATGTAAGCCATGAAAGCGACGAAGGTTGAAAACGCGAGGGTTGCGACGCCAGACTGACCACCGAAACAGAGCCCTCGGGTCAAGTCCAGCGCAGCCTCGCGTCGCCCTCTCCCCTGCTCGCAACTCTTTCGAGGTAGGGGATTTTTCTCAGGTCCTTGTCGGTTGCGCCGATCCACCCAATTGCCCTCTCGCCATGCAAAAAGCCAACCCCACCGCTCCGAGCGCCGAGGCGACCGCGGCGCGCCGCATTCCGTCCGGTCCTTCCGGCATCCTCATCATCGACGATGAGGCGATGATCTGTGGTCTGGTGAGCGATACACTTTCGGCCCGCGGATACACGGTCTGGCAGGCGACCTCCGCGAAGCGCGGGCTGGAGTTGATCAACGCGCAGATCCCGAAGATCGGGCTCATCTTGCTCGACGTCGTGATGCCGGGCGTGGACGGACTCACTTTCCTCGGGACGCTTCGGCGCCTCCCGTTGTCGGCTCAAATCGTCCTCGTGAGTGGGCGTCTGGATGCCGACACCCGCTGGGTGGCGAGCGAGAGTGGATGCCGCTATCTGGGAAAGCCGTTTGAACGGGATGAACTGATCCGGTTGGTGCAAGAGATGGTTGGACCGCCACCGCCGGCTGTGGGCTAATCGCGCCGCGCATGGACGAGAACTACCTGCTCACCCTCGCCGAGCTTTCGCTCGAGAAAGACCTCGTTCGCGGCGTTTCGATCCGCGGAGTCTTCGCGCTGCGTCGGAGCGGTTCGCCGGAGTACATCCTGATCGACGATCTCCAGTATTCCATCCTGGCCGCGTTCAGCACGCCCCAGACGGTGCCGCACATGCTCACCCAGGCGATCCTGGCCGGCAATCAGGTCTCCCTTTCCGAATTCTACGAATTGATCCTCAAGGCGTGCCGCGCGGGCATCCTCACGCCCGGGGCGCCCAGCGGCGATCCGCGGTCAGCCACGGAAGAGTCTGCGCGCGACTTCCCGTTCCTGTCCTCTGCCGCGATCGGTTTTGGCCTGGTCGGGCTCACGCTCTTCGTGACGGCCGCGATCGCCCGACCGCCGACCCAATTTCCGGGTTGGGACTCCATTCTCATCGGCTGGGTCGCGCTTTCCTGCTCGCTCAGCGCCGGAGCGCTGTGGGCGACGGTGGTCCTGAAGGCCACGGGGGCACGACCGGGCGATGCGGTGATCTACTGGAAGACCCTCCTGCCGCGCCTGCGCGTGGACCTTCGCGACGTTCACCTGCGCCCGCCGTCCGAGCAGTTCGCGGTCGCGATCGCGCACCTGACGCCGGCGGCGTCGCTGGCCGCCTTCGGCCTGGCGGCGGATGCGACTTGGGCTCTGCTGCCGGTCTGCGGCATGCTGATTGGTCTCGCCCCGCACAGTCGCATCGTGGACGCGCTCCGCCTGCTGTTCGGCGAGACTCCGCGGCTCGACACCGAGCGCGCCTTTGTCTTCTCCGCGAACCGGGCCCCGTACCGTCGCCTGCGGGCGATCCTCAGCTTCGACAACCGCCCGTACCTGCTCCAATTCTCCCTGGGCGTCGCGTGGATCCTGCTGGTCTTCCAACTCGGGTACCCCCTCATCGGCCTGAACCTCCTCGAAGTGGTGGGGCAAGCCCACTTTCCGCTCCACGTCCTGATCGGAAGCGCCGGCGTGTTTACGGCCACTGCCATCCTTGCATTCGTCGGGATTGGACTCTTTGCCGCGTGGCGGCGGGGATGGCGGACCGCGACGCGCATCGTGCGCAGGATCCGGCGCTGGCGCGCCATGATGGGCGCCGTGCTCAGCGAGAAGGAGATTCAGCGGGTCATCGGAGACAGCGCGATCTTCCGGGCGTTGGATCCGGCGCTGCGACTCGAACTGTCGAACAAGATGGGGATCGCGTGCTACCACGCCTGGGAGGTCGTGTACGAGCCGTCCGATCACCAGGCCCCGGTCTCGCTGATCGCGAGCGGCAATGCGCGGACCTTTGAGAAGGGCGCGAATGGTCGGCGCCGCGCGATCCAGACGTTGATCGAGGGAGACGTGATCGGCGCGCAGACCTTGCTCGAACCCAACCTTCCCGCGCTCGCGGTGGAGAGCCGCACCCCGCTGATCACGCTCACGCTCGATCGGCGCCAATTCGCGGAAGACATTCTTCAGCGTCTCGGC
>CAZEJZ010000180.1:0-6166 GCA_964512415.1 uncultured Opitutaceae bacterium | reverse complement strand
CAGAGCGCGAACAGCGCGACCGGCGCGGTGACGAGCATCGCGTCGATCCGGTCGAGTACCCCGCCGTGGCCGGCGAGCAGCGTGCCGGAGTCCTTCACGCCGAGGTCGCGCTTGACGTAGGACTCGAGCAGGTCGCCGAAGGGGCCGGCCACGGCGACCGCGAGGCCCACCACGAGGGCCTCCCAGGTGCCGACGATGCCCTGGCCGTAGAGCACCCACCAGACCACCGCCGTGCCGGCGACGACGCCCGCCGCACGGCCGACGTCGCCGACTTCACCGCCATGGGCGCCAAGCTCCGCGAACTCTCGACCGGCCGCTACCACATCGACGGCGCCTTCGACAAGATGCTGTACCGGATCGCCGACCGCTCGTTCCCGCTGCGCCTGCTGCCGCCGTACGCGAGCGCGACGGAGGACGACTTCGAGCAGTTCCTCGCCGCCCTCCCGCCGCGCTGGCGCGTGGCGTGAGTCGACGCGCTCGCACTCCCTCTTCAAACGCATGAATCCGAAACTCCGGTTTGCCGCCCTCGTGCTCGTGGCCCAGATCGCGAGCTCGCTCGCCGCCGCCGAGCCTCCGCAGACCGCCGAGTCGGCGAAGGCACCCGTGTACCCGCGCATCAGCCTCGCTCCGCAGTACGAAGTGGTACGCGACTGGCCGCAGCGCCCCGCAAACATCGAGGGAGCGGCGGTGTCGGCCATCGCCCTCGACCAGTCAGGCAACGTCTGGATCTACACCCGCCGGAATCCCACCGTGCAGGTCTACCGCCCCGACGGGAAATACCTGAAGGGTTGGACGGAGGAGAACCCGAAAACCGTCCCGCACGGATTGAAGTTCGACCGTGACGGCAACGTCTGGCTCGTCGACGTGGGCCTGCACGTGGCGCGCAAATTCTCCCCGGAGGGTCGGCTCCTCCAGGTCCTCGGCACGCTCGGCGAGCCTGGGGAGGATGCGACGCACTTTTTCATGCCGACCGACATCGCCTTCGGACCGAACGGCGACATCTTCGTTTCCGACGGCTACGGCAACAACCGCGTCGCCCGCTTCGACGCCTCGGGCAAGTTCATCAAGGCATGGGGCAGCCTCGGGGTCGCCCCCGGTCGCTTCAGCATCCCCCACGCGATCGCTGTCGACTCGAAGGGCCGGGTCTATGTGGCCGACCGCAACAACGTGCGGATCCAGATCTTCAACGCGGACGGCCAGCTCCTCGACTCGTGGAGCAACGTCGTCGTGCCGTGGGGCATCTGCATCTCATCGAAGGACGAGATCTGGGTCTGCGGCTCGACGCCGATGCCGTGGCGCGTGGATCCCAAGTACCCGAAGGCGCCGCTCGGCTGCCCGCCGCACGACCAGGTGATCGTCGCGTTCAACCGAGAGGGGCGGGTATTGCAGCTGACGGCGCTGCCGAAGGGCGAAGATGGTCTCGAGAAGCCAGGAGAGGTGAACTGGTTCCACACCCTCGCGGTGGATGATCGGGGAAACATCTACGCCGGCGACATCATTGGTAAGCGGGCCCAGAAGTTCGCCCGCCAGTGACCTGACGCGCGCCGGGGGGAATCGTCACTCCGTCGGCGAAGTCCGGCCGGAGGAATCCTCCGCCGCGATCCGGTGATACACGTCCTGAGCGCGGCGGAAATGCCGCACGATTTCCTCGCACTGACTGGGGTGGGCGAAACTGCCCCGGGATCGCACCTTCTCGATCAGCGCGTCGATCTGGGCGATGAAGAAATGCGCCGCCGCACGCGAGGCCGTGGGCCGGCCCCCGATCGTCACGTACACCGGCGAGGTGTGCGCGTACACCTCGCGGTCAGCCGTCACCAGCCGATGCGCCGGGCCGCGCACGCGCGCCGCCACCCACCCGCTGCGGACCAGCGTCAGCGTCTCGTCGAACGCCACGCTCAAGCCGTCCGACGCCACGGGGATTCGCCGCACCATTTCGCCGTTCACGATCAGGTCAATTGACTCCATGGGGACGTTGGACTCCGCGGCGCCTTGCACGCGGACCGTGCGCGGGCCGGGAGAGTGCAGCACGTCGCCGGGCGCGGCGCCGTCGACCGCGAAGCGCAGGAGCGGCCCGTTGGTCACGTAGCTGCGGCCGCGCTTGAACGCATCCAGCCAGTCATCGGACGCGGCCACCCCCGAGATCTACACATACACGCGGCAAGCCCCCGGCAGCAGGTGCATGGGGATATTGAGGAAGGAGTCGGGCCCGGCCGAGGCGGGACAGCGGAAGCCGCAGTTGAGCAGCTGGTACCACCACTGGGTGGCGGGCTCCTCGAGGTTCTGGCTCATCACGTCGAGGGTGTCCGCCGCGCCGAGGGCGATATCGACGGGGAACGCGCTCGGCAGCGAGGGGTGAACATAGGTCACGGCCGCCCCTTGGGCCCGCGCGGCAAGCCCCTGGGGATGGTTGCCCGGCACGTCATGCGGGAACGGCGAGTTCGGCCAGCCGAAGTAGGCCGGCTCCACGAATTCCCGCAGGCCGAGGAAGCCGACATGGCCGTACAGGTCGTTCCGCATTTCCTCGCTGAAATAGAGGATCGTGCCGGGCTCGGACACCGCGTGCGGACCGCCGGTGAAATGCTGCCGATCGTTGATGATCGTCGTGCGCGGGTCGTTGCACGGGAGCAGGTTCACCACGTTCAGGTCCTCCGCCTTGGCGATGGTCAGGACATCGGCCGGCGCGATCAGCGTCTGGGCAAACAAGTTGGCGTGCACGTGCGAGTCAGCCGAATGCCACCCGTCGCGCTTCACCCAGTCGCGCCGCTGGAGACGGACCGTGCGGTCGAATGGCGTGGCAGGGTCGATTGGAGCCTCCACGCGGACTGGGAGGTATTCGAAGCCCTTCACCACTTCGAGTTGGACCGGTCCGGCGGGCATCGGGAGTTCAAAGACACCGTTCGTGAAGAAGTACGGCTCCCCGCCACCGGGCTGACCGTAGCCTCCGGCAACGATGCGGTGCAGAGTCCCCGCCGGTGCGTGGGCCCGGCCATCCGCTCCCCGCAGGTAGACTCGCGCCGGCGTCGGTTCACCCTCCGGGTCCAGCACCCGCACCCGCAGGCGCCCCACCGCGTGGGACCGCACCGGCAAACAGACGTCACGGCTTTCCGATCCGGTCACCGCCGTCACCGAAACCTCCGTGGCGCTCGGCGGTATCGGCAGACGCAGGAAGACGCCGCGCACCTCGCCGGGCGCAAGTTCAACGCGGACATTCGGCGCGCCGGCACCGCGGAGGCCGAGGGTGACCACGGCGGCTGCGCCGCCGGGGTTGTCGACGAGACAGGGCACGTCGGCCTCAGCCCCGGAGAGGACATCGAGCCTTTCCGGTGCTTCAACGGCGAGGCCCGGCTTGAGGGTGATGCGCAGCAGCCTCGGGCTGGACAGTTCACGGTAGGCGTCCGCGATGCGCGCCCGGACCATGGCAGACGCGGCGCCGGGCCGGGAGCCGGACCCCCGTCGCCACTCGTCCACGAAAGGGGCCAGCGTCGCCTTGACCACCTGCCCGCCCAAGATGACCGGCTCGCGCGGCGTATCGGTCCAGTAAAGCAACCGGGCCGAGAATTCCGCGAACCCGGCCAACTCCGCCGCCGCGGCGCGATCGCCCACGAACGTCGCGACCTGATACGGCATGATGGTGAGCGGCAGTTCCGCCACGGCCTCTCCTCCCTCTGCGGCGGAGGCCGTCGGACCGCGGAACGCGAACGCAACCACGCTCAGGGCGAGCAACGGACGGACGATCAGGCGGATCATGTGAGGGCAGATTGCGGGGTGCCTCGGCTTTGCGATCCCGTGACCCAAGCCGCTCCGAGCATGGCAACACACTCAAACTCCCCCGGCAACCCCGGCGTGCGGGCCGCGCGCCGCCCCGCCCAGTCGCGGACCCCTTCACCCGCGACGGCTCGAGCCCTCGCCACCACCGCTCCGACAACAAACAACAAAGCCTGACCCTCCCCTCGGCATGACCATGACCCTCGGAAACCCTTCTCCACAAGAGCGCCCGGGGCGCCGCTGGGGCCGCGGCCCGGCGCACCGGTACGACGGGCCGGACATGGCTACCGCTGAAAGAAGTCGAGCGGCACCTTCCTGAGGCGCATCATCCCCTGCCATCCCTTGATGGAAGGCGTGGGACCGACCGAGTAGCCAAGGAGCACGCCATCGCTCACGAAGTGGATCGCGCAGTAGTGAATGGCTGCATCAACGCCCTCAACCCCGTCGACGATTCGCGGCGCGGTCCACTCGCCCGTCGGGCCGGTACCCGACGCGCCGACGAGAGGAGTACGGCCCCGGCCGATCGGCAAGTCCTGCGGCATGCGCGTCGCATAACTCGGAACGGGATTCCAGATGGCCAGAAATCGCTCGCTACCGGGGATGCGCTTGATCGACATCGGAGTGGTCGGCGAGGTGAAACGCGAAGGCCTCGGCTCGGTCCAAGTCACTCCATCGTCGAACGAGAAGAACTCGTACTGCCGACCAAGGTCCGTGCGGGCCCAGCCCCAGATGACCCCCGGGCGAAGCTCGACGACTCCCGGTTCCTGCAGCCCCGTCCTGGAGTAAGGACTGTTCAGGTACAGGTGCGTGGTCGACTCGCGCCACGTCCTTCCGTCGTCATCCGAGAGAAAGAAGCTCGTCTCGCCGCGCTGGTCGATCTTGCGAGACCGCCAGGGGCTAGCATCCATCCGCACCGCGACGGCCTCCTCAGGAGTGATGGTGGTACGCTCGGGATGGAGAGCCGTGGGCACGATGATTCGCCCCGAGGACAGCCGAACGGCACGATCCTGCTCGACGACCCAGTAGCCCGCCTTGGACTGGATCCTGACTGGGGTGCTCCAGGTCCGTCCGTCGTCCGACGACCGGCGCAGGTAGGCCCGCGTATCCGTCCAACTGCGACGCAGCGAGTAGAACAGCCCGATGTCACCGTTCTGCATCGGCAGCAGGGATACGGCCATGACGTTCATGGAGGTCTCCTCCTCCGGCGTGGAAATGACGGCATCCGCCGACCACGTGACGCCGCGATCCCTTGAGACGCGCGCCGCCAGCCTTGACTTGGCGCTGTCCTCGGCTCCGGCGACGGGATCGGAGCTCTGGTCGAATCGGCTGTAGATGAACAGTACGCCCCCATCCTTCAGGTCGATGAACGCTCCTTCGCTGTTCCGCGACGCTTCCGCCCGGGGTGGAAGGTCGAACACGGATCCGCCGGGAATGTGGACTGGCTCAAGGGCAGGATCGGACGACGATGCGTGAGCGATCACGACGACGGATGCGAACACAAGAAACCGCTGAACGATCCGACGACAAGCCCGGCTCGGCGCTGGGACCAACGCGGGGAAAACACGCTGCTTCATGCCCCGACTCTCCACTCCGCGCCCCAAGCGTAAAGGCACGGCAAGTGGTCATCTTGCCTGTCCTGTTAACCACCTGTGCGGTCGGCCGTCACGCCACTCCAAGTGCGGCTTGCCCGATTTGACGGACAGTGGACTGGGGATCTAAACCCGAAGGAGTCCACATGAAGACACCGTTAAGCAAGGCCAGCGATGGGCTGGCGAAGTACAGTGCCGAGTACCGGCAGCAGGCGCTGGCGACGGGGAGCGGGTCACCTTCAGTTACCTCTGTCCGGTGGACGCGGTTCCTCATCAGAGTACCACCTTCGATGGGCCCAAGCGAAGAACGAGTCCAAGGCGAGCGCCACCAGAATGAATCCCGCAGCCCGACCGAGCGCGTCGAGCCACAGACGATGGGACAAAGGCTCTTTCACAACGTATATCGATGTAAGCGCGCCGAAGAGGCCAAAAAGCAGGGCCATTACGACGAGCTGGGCATACTTCAAGCGGCGAGGGATGGGCATGGGAAGCGAAGTCAGCGTGAGACCTCTCGCTTTGTCGTCATCACGAAGTCGAAGCACCAGAGGGCGAGGGTCAGGCTTTGTCCTTTGTCGTCCGCCGCGCCGCCTTGGCTTTTCGCTAACGCGACGCGGCCGGCGGGGTGCGGCGGACCATCCGGAGGAGCGACTCCTCCGGGTTGAGTCGCGACACCGCGGCAAGGTCGAGCCATGCGAGCGCGTGCGATTCGTCGCTCACCGCAAGCGGCGCATCGGCGGACGCTTCACACAGGAAGCGGACGTCGAAGTGGATGTGCGCGGGCTCCTGACCGCGCGCCGGGATGCCGTGCGCAT
>CAZEJZ010000179.1:0-6191 GCA_964512415.1 uncultured Opitutaceae bacterium | reverse complement strand
TTTCCGGGGGCGACCCCCTGCTCCTGTCTGACCGGAAGCTGGAGCACCTGCTCAGCCGCCTCCGGGCGATCCCGCACGTGGAGTTCATCCGCATCGGGTCGCGCATCCCGGTGTTCCTGCCCCAGCGGATCACCCCCGAGCTGTGCGAGATCTTCCGGAAGTACGGACCGATTTGGATGAGCATCCACGTCAACCACCCCAAGGAGGCCACGGCCGAGTTGCGGGATGCGTGCGAGCGCCTCTCCTTCGCTGGCGTGCCGCTGGGGAACCAGAGCGTCCTGCTGCAGGGCGTGAATGACGATCCCGAGGTCATGAAGGCGCTGGTGCACCGGCTGCTGCGCATGCGGGTCCGGCCCTATTACCTTTATCAGATGGATCTGATCACGGGTGGCTCGCACTTCAAAGTCGATGTGCGCAAGGGCCTCGAGATCATCCGGGCCTTGCGCGGCCACACCACCGGCTATGCGGTCCCCCAGTACGTGATCGACGCGCCGGGTGGCGGCGGCAAGGTGCCGATGAACCCCGAGTACGTGGAAACGATGGGGGAGGACGCCGTGGTCTTCCGAAACTACGAAGGACGCCGCTTTGAGTACCCCCTGAAGTCGACCCCGATGGAGGCCGGTGTCGAGAGTGGGTCGGAGCAGCCTGCGCCGGCGGAAACGCCGCGCGCACCGTCGGTGCTGAAAGACTGAAAGTTTTTTCGCGCAGATTGAATGTTTCGGCGCGGAGGGAGTCTATCTGGTTGTACGGCCTCGTTCGAGTGAGCGGGGTCGGTTTGTAGTCAAACGGTTTGCTTGGTGTTAGGTCACAAGGCCGCTTCCGCAAGGAAGCGGTCTTTGTGTTTCCCGCCCCCGCCCCCGCAGGTTCTGCTTGCGGAAATGGAGAAGGTCGATTTGTCGGAGGGTGCTCGTAGGGGTGTCTTCCGCGGAAGGCTGAGATTGCGACACGTTCGGTCGCTGGACCCTTTGAACCTGAAACGGATCATACCGGCGAAGGAAACAGCTCGGCACCCGCCTGCGGGGTGCTGCTTCTTCCGCACGGGAGGTGCGTCTTGGGTCGGGCGCATCCTCCATGACACCGTCCTCCCGTTCCCGACTCCCCGTCCTTCTCGCGCTGCTTGCCCTCCCTGCTTTCGCCCAGCCGGTTCAGGAGCAAGCCATTGCGCTTGAGCGCTTTCTGGTTTCAGGACTTCCGCCGGAGAAGTCCATCAACCCGCTGACCCGCGAGGTCGGATCGGTGATGGGTGATGGTCGTTCGGTGCTGGAGACGCCGCGGAGTGTGAGCACGATCACGACTGCGCTCTTCAACGAGCGCCAGATTCACGGGGTGCGCGAGATCCTTCTCCACGCGGCTGGAGCGTACGCCGGCGGCAGCTACGGCAAGGCGACCGTCCCGAACCTCCGCGGGGACACCGCCGAAACGTACCTCAACGGACAGCGCCTGAGCTACAACCTCTATGGCTACTTTCCCTCGTTCAACGGGGTGGAGGCGGTCGACCTTGTGCGCGGGCCCGGTTCGGCGGTTTTCGGCGCGGGGCACTTTCAGGGCGGCTACGTGAACTACGTCACCAAGCAGCCCCGCTTTTCCGGACCGGAGACGACGATCACCACCCGGGTTGGCACGTGGGCGCCGGGGGATCGCTCGTTCGCCAACGCCTCGCTGCAGATCGACACCACCGCCCCGGTGAACGCCCGTCTGGCGTGGCGCGCGAGCGTCGAGGTAAAGGGAGGGGACACGTACTTCCGGGACAACGACGTCCGCGATGACCGGCTCGACGTCTTCCTCGCCGCCTCGTGGCGTCCGAGCGGCGGGGCCACGCTCGACTGGCTGGTGCAGTACCTCTGGCAGGCCTCGCCGGAGATCCTTGGCGTCAACCGACCGACGCAGGAGCTGATCGACCACGCGCGCTACTACACCGGCACCTCGGCGGACACGGCGCCTTTTCCCGGACCGATTCCGGCGACCGGCTCGGTGATCCTGCCGCGCACGGCGACGCTCTTCTCGCGGGGAGACTTCTCGAATGCGAACGTGCTCCGCTCGCAACTCCGGTATGCGCGGGAACTCAGCCCGCAGATTTCCCTGCACTCGCTGGCGTTGGTGGAGCACGTGAATCGGCGACGCTTTCACCAGTTTGAGTATGCGGAGTACGTCACGCAGGATACGGCGGAGTGGCGCAACGAGCTGCGGATCGACTTCAACGCGCTCGGCTTCGCGCACCGCGTGATCGCCGGGCCGACCCTGCGGTACGAAGGGCGCGAGAGCTTCACGAACTACTTCAACGAGTATTTCTACAATTTTGACCTCACGGATCCCCGGCGCGTCTTCAACCAGCGGCTCCAGTTCCCCGCCTCGTACTTCCCCGGTTTTGTTGGCCCGGGCGGACGGGAATTCTTCCCCGGCAGCTACGACAGTCCGGAGACGGTGCGGAGCGAGACATGGAATCCCGCCCTGTTTTGGCAGCAGGATGTGCGGCTGGCTCCGACTCTCACGGCGACGCTGGGACTGCGGCAGGACTGGTTCAGTGCGCGGGCGCGGGATCCGTTGGCGGATCAGGCTGGCATCCCGTTCCGTGATGCGGCGACGGTGGGGGCGTTTTCGCAGGCCTACAGCCTCCTGTGGCGGGCGACGCCGAACACCACGGTGTACGCCACGCACAACCGCATCCGCTCGATCCTCGGAAACGTGACCGGCGGCGGGGTGATCCTGAACGTCCCGGACGGACGGATCAACCGCGAGGACTTCCGCAACCTCTCGGAATTGTTCGAAGCGGGGGTGAAGGTGGCGGCGTGGGAGAACCGCTTGTACGCTTCGGCATCCCTGTTCCAGCAGGATCGATCCCGGGTCTCGATCAAGGGCCGCAAGAGTGACATCCGCGTCCAGGGTTTGGAACTCGAGACCGTGTACCAGCCCTCCACGCGGCTGAGCATCAGTGCCAATGCCACCTGGCAGGACGGGCATTACGTGAACTCGGCGCCGTTTCAGATGGGCGGCCGTTCGCTGCTGGCCGCATATCCGGTGGGACGCGGTCCCCGGGGGGCTGGCGTGGCCGTGGGCAGCTTCGATCCCTACGCGAACCAAGTGCCGGCGGGCAACTGGCCGCTCCTCGGGTTCTCGGACACGATTCTGAACGGTCAGGTGCGCTACCGCTGGGAGTCCGGCTTCGGTGGCACCGTGTCGGTGCAATGGCAGAGCGAGCAGCCGGGTAATCTCGACCGCGAGTGGGTGATCCGAGACCAGATTCTGATCGATGCCGGTGTCTTCTACGAGGCCCCGCGCTGGTCGGTACACGTCGATGCCCTGAATCTCACGGATGAGCGCAATTGGATCCACAACGGCGATGCCTTCACCGCGAGCCAGTTGGTCTTCGCGGAGCTGCCCCTGCGGTTCGAGGGGTACGTGAAGGTCAGGTTCTAGGTGCGGTGCCCGTTCTGGATTGTCGGCGCAGGTCCGCCCTCCGATAACGGGGTGTGCGCGGGGTCTCCGATGGACTTCTCTTTTCCGGGGTGATGGCGTCCGGCAGCGGGCGGGGTGTTTCGTGCCATCGCGGGGGGCGGGCGGCGGTTTTCCGTGGGCTCTCCAACGCCGGTCAGGGCCGGCACTGCGCATGAATTGTCGGCTCATCGGTCGCACGCTCTGGCCGTGGCTCCCCCTCGTGGTGGTTGTGGTGGGCGTGGGCTGGTTCTTCGCCCAGCCCGACGTGCGGCGCCGGGAGATTCGCCACCTTGCCATCTCGCTGGCGGAGCGCGGCGCGCGCGTCGAACCAACGGAGGTCTTGAGCGACCTCTGGGCGCTGTACGTGGCGGCGCCGGATGGACCGGTGGCCCGGGACGCAGTCACTGGACCGGAGCGGCTCATGGTTGGCGGCGAGCCCCGACCCAACGGATTTTCTCAAGGGGTGGTCCAGGTGCTGCGCAATCCGGGTTACGTGATCGGCTACAGCGAATCGCTCCGCAGCCCGGTGTGGGCGGCGTACCGGGGCGGAGGAGCGGAGCGGCAGCGCCCGGGTCCGCGTCCGGAACGTTTTGAGGCCGACCCCCGGACGGCGGCGCGCGTGCAACCCGGAGAGTATGCACGCAGCGGATACGATCGAGGGCACCTTGCGCCGAACCTCGCGCTGGCTCTGTGGCACGGCCGGGAGGCGCAGCGCCGGAGCTTCCTCATGTCGAACGTCGTGCCGCAGCGCCCGGCGCTGAACTCGGGCTCGTGGCGGCGCATGGAGGAGCGGATGGCGCGCAACTACCCGGCCCGCTTCGAGGAAGTCTGGGTCGTGTGCGGCCCGGTCTACGCCGCCTCGCCGGCGCGTCTGCGACCGGGTGGGGTGGCGATTCCGGACGCGTTCTTCCTGATCGTGCTCGACGAGACGGATGGTCGCTGGCGCGCGCAGGCGTTCCTCGTGCCGCAGGAGGCGGAGGGCTCGGACGCGTGGGAGCGCTACCGGACCAGCGTCGACGCGATCGAACGCCGGGTCGGCTTTGACTTCTTCGCCGCGCTTCCGGATGCCGTCGAGGATCCGCTGGAGGCGGCGGTGGTCGCGCAGCGCTGGTGAGGAGCGACCGTTGAAAATGTAACATTGGCCGACTTGCATTGAGTGACAGGAAGGTGACAGCGTCACCGCGTCGTAACAAAGCCATGCCTACCCCGATGCGCTCCCTGATTCTCGTCGCCGCCCTGTGTGGTTCCAGCCTTCTGCCCGTGGCCCGGGCGGCTGCTCCGGTCGCCAAGCCTGCTGAGCCGACCTTGAAGGTGGCTTATGTGGCGGGCATGGAGACCCCGCCGGCGGTGGTTCGGCGCGCGGCGCCGGTTTACCCGCAGGAACTGCGGGCGAAGGGCGTGCAGGGTACCGCGCTGGTGGACGCCCGGGTCGACTCCACGGGCCGCGTGGTGGGCGTGGAGTTGGTCAAAGCGACCCGTCCGGAATTCGGCGAGCGGGCCTTGGAGGCGGCGCGGGCGTGGACGTTTCAGCCCGCGATGGCGCAGGGCAAGCCGATCGGCGCGCGCGTGCGGCTCCCGTTTGATTTCGTGATGCCGGAAGTCGCGGCGATGGAGCGCCGCTGACCGGGTCGCGCCCGCTCACGCGTGGTCGAGGGTGAGCTTCTGGCGCAGGTGCGTGATGCGCGTCTTGGCCTCGCTGTTCCGCACGGCCATGGAATACGCCGCGGCTTCGCCGACGATGTAGACGCGCTTCCGTCCGCGCGTGATGCCCGTGTAAAGCAGGTTGCGCTGCAACATCATGAAGTGGCCCTTCAGCAGCGGGATGATCACGACCGGGTATTCGCTGCCTTGGGACTTGTGGATGCTGATGGCGTAGCCGAGCCCGAGATCGCTGAGGTCGGGGCGGGCGTAGTCGCGCACCTCGCCGTCGAAGTCGATCGCCAGTGATCCCGCGGTGGCGTCGAGCGCGCGCACGATGCCGATGTCGCCGTTGAACACGCCCTTGTCGTAATTGTTGCGCAGCTGGATGACCTTGTCGCCGACCCGGTATTCCACGCCGCCCCAGCGCACGGCCTGCGACTGCGGGTTGAGCGTCGCCTGGAGTTGCTGGTTCAGGCTGGCCACCCCGGCGACGCCCTTGTGCATCGGCGCGAGGACCTGAATGTCGCTGACCGGCTTCAGCCAGTGAAACGTCTCCGGCAGGTAAGAGCGGCAGAGCGTGAGCACCTTGGCGACCGTGTCCTCCGGTGAATCGGCGGCGACGAACGTCAGGTCGCTCCACGGCGGGATGCTGCCCACCTCGCGGACCACGGGTGGCGGGCTTGCGTCGCCCGAGTTGATCGCGTGGGCGGTGGAGACGATCGTGCTCTGGTTCTGCTGGCGGTAGATCACGTCGAGCCGCGTGACGTGGGCGCGTTGCGACGCGATGAGATCCTTGAGCACATTTCCGGCGCCGACGCTCGGCAGTTGGTCGGTATCGCCGACGAGGAGCAGGTGGGCGGAGGTCGGGACGGCCTGGAAGAGCGCCGCCGCGAGGCGGACATCGAGCATCGACGCTTCATCGACGACGAGGAAGTCGGTGGCGAGCGGGTGGTCGTCGTTGACCAGGAAGCTCCCGGAAGCGGGCTCGAACTTGAGCAACCGGTGGATCGTGGAGGCGAAGCCACCGGTCGTTTCGGCGAGACGCTGGGCGGCCCGGCCGGTCGGGGCGGCGAGGGTGACCCGGGCCTTCTTGGCGCGGAGGATGT
Organism: uncultured Opitutaceae bacterium; assembly: GCA_964512415.1. Taxonomy (GTDB): domain Bacteria; phylum Verrucomicrobiota; class Verrucomicrobiia; order Opitutales; family Opitutaceae; genus UBA6669. The sequence goes on along the minus strand of CAZEJZ010000179.1, from coordinate 12 downwards.
CGACGAGCGTGC
>CAZEJZ010000178.1:0-6260 GCA_964512415.1 uncultured Opitutaceae bacterium | reverse complement strand
ACCCGGTGCGGTTCGAGTGGCGGCAGCCGCCCTACGAATACGAGCACGATAAGTTGCCGATCGAAATCCTCGCCGGTTCGCCGCACTTCCGGATGCAGGTCGACGCGGGGGCCTCGCCCCGCGAAATCGGCGCCGCCTGGGTCGACGAGAAGTCGTTCATGCGCACGCAGCTCGCCGAGGCGGGGCTGTCGCACGTCTGGGACAAGGCGGGGACGACGGTGGTCGTCGCCGACTTCCTCATCCACGTGCTCGACGTCACCAATCCCAACGTGACCCAGCATCACGAGACCACGCTCGCCGTGCTCAGGGAACTGGGGGCGGATGAGAAGCGCACCATCACGGTCTTCAACAAGGCGGACGCCGCGGACGACGAGGCGCGCCAGCGCGCGCACCGCCTGGACCCCAACGGGCTGCTCCTTTCCGCCCGGACCGGCCAGGGTCTGGAGCAGTTGGTCGATCGCTGCCTTGAGCTCATCGCGGATTCCCTCGGTGCCAGCACACTGCTCATTCCGCATGGCCGCTACGACATCGTGGCCCGATTCCACGAAGTCGGTCACGTGCAACACGAGGAGCAGCGGGACGAGGGCGTCTTCATCCAGGGGCGATTCCCCCCGTCGCAGGCCGGGTTCTTCGGGCCGTTCGTGCTCGCGCCGGACGACCCGCGGGCGGCTCCCCGCGACGCACCGGCCTAGGCGGCCGACGTTCCGAATCCGGCCAGTGCCGCGACGAGCGCCTTGCGGCTGACCGGCTTCTCGACGTATTCGTCGAAACCCCGCGCCCAGCAGTCCGTCCGCATCTGGTCGGCGGGGTGCGCCGACACGGCGATCAACCGGCAGCCGCGCGAGGGCTCGCCCTGCTGCCACTGGCGGATCTCGTCGAGGAGTGCGAAACCGTCCATCTCGGGCATCTCCAGATCGATCAGCGCCGCCGTGAAACGCTCGGACTTGAGCAGCGCCAGCGCCTCGCGCGCGCTGGCGACCGTGACCAGCCGCCGGCATCGGCCCTCGAGCAACGCCCGCATGACCTCAAGATTCGCGGGCGTGTCGTCCACCACGAGCAGTTCGCAGTTCGCCAGCGCGACGCCATTTACCGCCTCGGCTGCCGGCAGGCGGGCAGGTGAAGGGGTGGGAAGGCCGGTACGAATCAGAAGCGGAGGCTTCGGCTCGTCGAACGCCTCGGCCGCGTCGGCTGCGGGGGCCGCCGCCGCGGGCGGTGGCGCCGGCACGGCCTTCACCTTCAGAGAGAAATCGAGCTCGAGCCCGCGGGCCTCGCCGCCGTGGAGGTCGATGCGGCCACCCAGCAACTCGACCAAGCGACGGCCGAGCGTGAGCCCGAGGCCCGCCGATCGGTCGACGCTCGTGCCGGGTTCCGCCGGGAAGGCGGGCCGCAGAAGCGCCGCCCGCTGGCTGTCGGACACGCTCGGTCCCGAATCCACCACGCGGAAACGCAGCTCGACCGGATCCGAGCCGGTCGCATCGACACAGAGCCAGACGTTGCCAGCGTCAGTCGCTTGGATCGCATCGCGGAGCAACACGCGCAACGCCCTCTCCAGACGGGCGCCGTCGGTCTCGACCCAAAGGTCGCGCACCAGCGTCGACTCCAGCGACAACCCCAGCCCCCGCGCCATCGCCTCCGCGGTCGCGTCGGCCACGACCCGCTCACACAGCGCCCGCAACTCCAGCGGACTGCGTCGCAACTCGAGGCGACCCGCCTCCAAGCGGGTCAGTTCCTGCAGGTCCTCGACGATCGCGAGCAGCATGCGTCCGCCGTCGCGGATCAGATCCAGCTGCAGCGCAAGGGCCGGCTCGCGGATCTGCCCGCGCAACCACTCGGCCTCGGCCATGATCGCTTCGAGCGGGGTCCGGAACTCCCGCCCAGCCAGCGCGAGGAAGGCGGTCTTCGAGTCGCTGGCCTCCACCGCTTCGCGGCGGACGCGTTCCAGCTCGCCGGTGCGTTCGGAGACCCGCTGCTCAAGCGACTGGTTGTTGCGGAGCAGCGCGGCATAGGTCTCGTTGAGGCGGTCGGCGAGGCGGTTGAACGTCGCGTAGATCTCCCGGATTTCCCCGGCCACGCGCTCGGTCGGGAAAGGCATGCGCTCGGCGAGGCCCGCCCGGGCCTGCTTGCCGGCCGCTTCCGCGAACTGCTCCAGCGGACGCGAGAGCCGCGCCACGGAAAGCCGGGCCACCAGGGCGGCGGTGATGATGACCCCGGCGATGATGCCGGCCATCATCCCGTAGATTCCGACGCTGCTTCCCGCCGCCGCGAGCGCAGGGCGCTGCGCGATCACCAGAAGCCGGTAGTCCTCGTCCCGCGCGACGTAGGCGCGCATGCGGCGACCACTCCCCGCGACCATCCCATCGTGCAGCAACGGTTCCTCGGGGCGGTTCAGCAGCAGCCGACCCAAGTGGCTTTCCGGAAGATTGCCCATCGGCGTGAGTCCCGTGTCGGGCGACGCGTACAGCACCTGACCGGCGGCCTCCGCCAGCACCCACTGCACATCACTCGGCTCACCCATCCGGGAGACGATCCGGACCAGCGGATCGACCCGCAGCGCGCCGACCACCGTGCCGAGCGATGCGCCGTCGGCGCGCACCAGCGGAGCGCTGACCAGCAGCAGGATGTCCTCGCTCAGCCCGCGATCCCACACCGGACCTGAGACGCCGGGCCGGCGCAGGCCGCTGGTCGCGCGCAAGGCCTCGCTCGTCGGAAAGGTCGAGTCCCGCAGCCGCCGCCGCGCAATCGCTGGGTGCGCGTTCAGCACCTCGCCATCGCGACCCAGCAGCACGATCGCGGCGAACCCGGGGAAACCCTCCTGCATCGCACCCAGCACCGCCGCGGGATCGGCCCCGGGCCGCGTCAGCAGACCGGCGGCGGTGGCGACCGCCGACTCGTGCAGCCGCAGGACCTGCCCGGCCTCGCGCGCCACCTGCTGTGCGCGCTCGAACAGCACGGTGCGATCCTCCCGCTCCACGGTGGTGCGCAACAGAACCGACAGTCCCGTGGCGAGGAGCGCGACCGGCACGGCCGCCAGAACGAACACGTAGTTGAACACCACGTCGCGGAGGCGGGCTGCCGGCGCGGCCTGCTTGCTCAGCAGGCCCCCCACCACCGTGTAGCGCACGAGAAATTCCGCCACCACCACCGCGAGGATCTGGTTCGTCCCGCGCACCAACGCGTCCAGCACGGCCAGGTCCACCGGCACGCGCGCCAAGCTCAGGCTCATCCACAGCGCCACCGGCCAACCAAACAAGAGCCAGTAGATCAGCGAGGTGGCGGGCGACGGGAATCGTGACCGGCGAAGGGTCCACGCCAGCACCCCCGCCTCCACCATGCCGAGCACCAAGGCGAACGGCTGCCCCAGCGTCCACAAGGTCGGGGCCAGGGCCAGACCCGCCGCCGTCACCGCCCACGGCACCGGCAGCAACAACACGAACGGCAGATAGAGGAACGGCCCCAGCAGCACCTGCGCATCCCCGATCACCTCCAGCGGAAAGCAATTCAGCGCCGCCGCGCCCAGCAGCGCGCCCAGCAGGGGCCCCGGACGCGGCAACGAGGGTGTCCAGCGGCTGTTCATCCGGTTGCGCCGGGCGCGCGGGCCAGCGGCAGTTCGACGAAGAAGGTCGCCCCTTCCTTCGGACGCCCCTCCGCCCAGATTCGTCCACGATGCGCCTGCACGAGGCGCGCCACCAGCGAGAGCCCGAGACCCAGGCCCTCCCGCGACTCGGCCGAGGAAAGACGCGAGAACGCACGGAACAGGCGATCGCTCTCCTCCGGGCCGAAGCCGACGCCATTGTCGCGCACAAAGAGGATCGCCGTCTCCGGCGTCGACGAGGGCAGCGCGCCGATCTCAATCACCGGATCCGGCCGGTGCGACGAGTACTTGATCGCGTTGCCGACAAGATTGTAGAAGACGCGCTCCAGCACGAATCCACTCACTTGGAGCGTCGGCAGGGGACCGATCACGAACCGCGGCACGGGCTCGCGCTGCAGGCCCAAAAGCCGATCGACCAGCCGCTCCATCACGGGCCCGGCCTCCACCGTCTGGTCCGCCGAGATCCCGGCGTGCTCCTCGTGCGCCAGCTGAAGGATGTTGGTGATCAGCTCGCTCAGGTTGATCGACCCCTGGTAAGCGCGATTGATCCAGCGCGCGACATCCTCCGGCAGGCGCTCGTCTCCCACGAGCACCGAGAGGCAGCCGACCACGACCGCCAGGGGCGAGCGCAGATCGTGCGACACGAAGTTCGCATACGAGAGCAGCAACGAGTTCGCCTCCTCGAGCTGACGCGTCCGCTCACGGACCTGGCCATCGAGATCCTGATTGAGCGCCTCCAACGCCGAGCGCGCCGCCACCACGTCCGTGACATCGGAGAGCACCACCATGTGCAGCCGCTCCCCTTGATCCGGCACGATCGTCGCCCGGGCGACGAAGGTCCGCTCCCCCGCGCCGTCCGACCTCGCCGCCGTGCGGAGGGTGCACGGGACCGGTTCCTGGGCCGTTCCCGATTCGGCGATCAGGTTCCGCACCGTCGCGGCGTCGCCGGCCTCAAACAGGTCGGAGAGTTCCCGCCTGGGCTCCGCACCGTCCGGCAGCGGGCCGAAGAGCTCCGCCGCACGCCGGTTCGCACTCGCGATCCGCCCGGATGCGTCGACGAGCAAAATCGGGTCCGGCGCGATCGCGAACAGGCGCTGGAAGCGTTCACGCTGCTCCGCGATGACGCGAAAGCGATTCAACGCCACCACCGTGCGCACCCGCGCACGCAATTCGTCGCGGTTGCACGGCTTCGTGATGAAGTCATCCGCCCCGCCCCGGAGCCCCTCCAATCGAGAGTCGGGGTCATCGAGCGCCGTGAGCAGCAGGATCGGCACCCGCCCGATCGTCGCGTCGCTCCGGATCCGGCGGCAGGCCTCGAAGCCATTCATCCGCGGCATCATCACGTCCAGCACCACGACGTCCGGCTCGATCTCGCGCGCCTTTTGCACCGCCTGCTCTCCATCCTCCGCCAGGAAGAGCGTGTACCCTTCCGGACGGAGCATCGACTCCAGCGTGACCAGGTTGTAGGGATCGTCATCGACGAGCAGAACTTTGGCACTCATGGGGAAGGAGTCGCCGCCGGCTTGGTTTCCTCGATTCGCGGGAGAAGGATCGAAAACGCACTGCCCTCGCCGACCGCACTCTCCACCTCGACGCGCCCCCCGTGCATGCGCACGATGCGGTCGACGAGGGAAAGCCCGAGTCCGGTGCCGCCGAACTTCCGGGTCAACGAGGAATCGAGCTGCAGGAAGGGCCGGAAAAGCAGGCCCACCTTTTCCGGGGGAATGCCGATGCCGGAATCACGCACGGTGACGCGAGCCAGCCCAGCTGGGCTCTCGTCCACCTCGACCACCACGGTGCCACCCTCGGGCGTGAACTTGATCGCGTTGCTGAGCAGGTTGCCGATGGCCTGACGCAACAGCCGCTCGTCCGCCGCCACCCAGACTGGAGAGCCCTCGCGGCGCGACGAAAGCGTGATCCCCCGCGCGCGCGCCGCCCGCTGGTGCGACTCCGCGCTGACCGCGCCCACCGCCCCGAGATCGACCGGCGCCGCGACGAGCCGGATCTGGCCGGCCTCGATGCGCGCGAGGTCGAGCACGTCGTTGATCTGCGAGAGCAGCTGCCGACCGCTGCGATGGATGATCTCAAGGTACTTCCGCAGGCGCTCCGCATCGCCGTCGGCGCCATCCTCCAGCAATGATTCGGTCAGACCAATGACCGCATTCAGCGGGGTCCGGAGCTCGTGGCTCATGGTCGAGAGAAACTCGCTCTTGGCCCGGTTCGCCGTCTCCGCCTCACGCTTGGCGGCAATCAACGCGAGTTGGTCGCGCTTGACCTCATCAAGGTCGATCACCGTTCCGACAACCTCCGCGGCGCCGTCGGCTTCACCACGCACGCGGCGCGCGTTGAGCAGACACCAGCGCTCGCCCCCCGAGGCCATCCGCAGCCGCACCTCCCAGCGCGTCGCGTCCAGCTCACCCAACACCAGTCGCGCCAAAAGGGTCGCCGTGTCGTCCCCGGCGTCCGAATCCATGAAGTCCGCCGCGGGCCGGCCGAGGCTCTCCTGGATTCCCCACCCACTGACCTCGCGCCACGCGGGACTGAGGTACGTCCATTGGCCCATCGCATTCGTCCGGAAGACGACCTCGCGCACGCCGTCCAGCAACGAGCGATACTCCTCGAGCTGGCGATCCCGGTGGAGCCGGTGGGCGAATCGCTCATAGGCCGC
>CAZEJZ010000177.1:0-6270 GCA_964512415.1 uncultured Opitutaceae bacterium | reverse complement strand
GCATGGCGAGAAGGTGACCGTGACAGTGCAGACCGACAAGGTCCTCGCACTGCATTCCAATGATAGCGGCGACACCTGGTCCGGACTGACGACGGTCAATGACGTCGCGGGCGGCACCGGAGAAGGCCTCCACGATCTCGCGGTCGCTCCTGACGGCAGCTTGTTCGCCATCTGGCTCGACAACCGGAACGGCCCGATGGAGCTGTGGGGCGCTGAATCGAAGGATGCCGGCCGGACTTGGGGGCGAAACCAACTCGTCTATCGTTCACCGGAAAAATCGGTGTGCGAATGCTGTCACCCCAGCGCCCTCTTTGATGCCGCCGGCAATCTCGCGGTGATGTGGCGCAACTCCCTCGCCGGTGCGCGCGACATGTGGATGACCGTGCGTCCCCACGGAGCATCCAGCTTCGGAAACGCGCTGAGGCTTGGCGTGGGCACTTGGCCTCTGAACGCCTGCCCAATGGACGGCGGCCGGATCGTGGCCCTCGGCGGCGGCCGCTTCGGCGCGGTTTGGCAGCGCGCAGGCGAGGTCTTCAAGGTTTCTCCTGACGAGCCGGAAATTTTCGTTGGCAAGGGCAATCAGCCGGTGGCCTTCCTCGCCCCGGATGGGATCGCTATCCTCTGGCAGCAAGGCCCTCAACTGTGGCTGCAACGCGGTGCGGCAACCACGGCCCCGGCAAAGCTGGCAGACGAAGCGCGATTTGCGTCTGTGCTGGCACTCCCGGCCGCCGGCTCTGCGGTTGTTGCCTACGAGCGAGGTGGGAGCAAGAGTCAGTCGGTAGTGGTGGTGGTGCGCCTCTAGCGACGGGGCCGCTCCGTTGCGCCCGCGCCCACCATAGCGCGACACGCCTCGGCGCACTCGCGGCAGGGATGAGGAGGGTTACCATCTAAACCAACGGGAAATCCTTTCGCAGCTCCATGCGGCGGAGGAGGTAGAGATTCGTTGAGGGATTTTGGCCAGATAGCCGTTAAACCCTACGAACCATCTCATCCTATATGAAACTTACCCGCATCATCACCGTCGCATTCACTCTGGTAGGCGCCAGCGTCAGCTTGAGCACCGCCGCCTTTGCTCATGAGGGCCACAAAAAGGACAAGGAGCAGGCCAAGGATTCCGCTCAAGCTGCGGCGGACTATCCGGTCGATTACTGTGTCGTCTCCGGGGACAAGCTCGAGGACGGCGATATGGGCCCGCCCATCAATTACACCTACAAGCAGGAAGGGAAGCCCGACCGGCTCGTGCGTCTCTGCTGCAAAAGCTGCGTCAAGGACTTCAACAAGGACCCCGAGAAATTCCTCATGATGATTGATGATGCCGCTGCCGCCAAGGCCAAGGGTGAGAAGCCGGCGGCACCGGCAGCCGAAGGACACGGCAAGCACCACTGATCAGTCTTCACTCCGTTTGAATCCGCCGGCCGGAGTTTTGTGCTCCGGCCGGTCTGTTATTGCCACGCCATCCCACTACCATGGACCTCTCCACGCTCTTCGGTCGCCTACATCCCCTCGTATTGCATTTCCCCATCGCGCTACTGCTGCTTGCCGCCGCCCTTGAGGTGGTTCGCTTAAAATGGGACCGCCCTGGCTTGGGACGGACCGTCGCGTTGCTCATGGTCATCGGTGCCGCGGGCGCCCTCGCCGCAACCGCCACCGGTTGGGTGTTCGCGGTGGAGTCGCACCCGAGGCCGTCACTGCGGTGGATGCTGCAATGGCATCGCTGGTTGGGTGTGGGCACCACGGTTCTCGCCAGCGCCGCCGCATGGCTTGCCTTCCGCTATGCCGAAGCACCCAACTCCGGTGCGCAATGGTTGCGGCGCGGCTCGATCTGGCTGACCAATCTTATCCTGATCGCCGCCGCCCACTTGGGCGCCCTGATGGTATGGGGCGAAGATTACTTCGATTTATCCACCTGAAACCGCGCTTCATGCTCCTTCATCGCATCATCTTTCTTTTCCTCGGCTCAGTGGCTGCCGCCCACGCGTGCGAGGACTGTGGCGGCAAAGCATCCTGGTCCGAGCGGGAATCTGAGCCAAAGGCGTCCGTGCTGTATCCCGATGCCAAAATCGTGGAATACACGCTGGATGTCACCGAGACTCTGCTATCGCCCGCCGGCAAGCCGGTGCGGGCACTGGCGCTGAACGGCAACATCCCGGGCCCGACGCTGCGTTTCCGCGAAGGCGAAATTGCCCGCATTCATGTGCGCAATCGCCTCGCCAATGAGGAGACCTCCATCCACTGGCACGGCCTGCTCGTGCCAAACCTGGAGGACGGCGTGCCCTATATCACCACGCCGCCGATCAAGGCCGGCGGCTCGCGCACCTTTGAATTCAAACTCAAACATGCCGGCACCTACTGGTATCACAGCCATACCGGCCTTCAGGAGCAGCGTGGTATTTACGGCAGCATCGTGATCGAACCGCGAGACGGCACGCCCGTCCGCGCCGACATTCCCAAAATCGACCGCGAAGAGGTGCTTGTGCTCTCCGATTGGACGAACGAAAGCCCCACCGAGGTCATGCGCACCCTGCTGCGCGGCGGCGAATGGTATGGCCTGCGCAAGGGCACCGCGCAGTCCCTCTGGGGTGCCTGGCGCGCCGGTCATCTGCGCGACTACCTCGACCGCGAAAAGGCCCGCCTGCCCGTGATGGATGTCTCCGACGTGGCCTACGACGCTTTTCTCGTCAACGGACTCCGCCGCCAGTCCCTGCCTGCTCGCCCCGGCGAGACGGTCCGCCTGCGAGTGATCAACGCCGCCGCCGCCAGTTATTTTTATCTCAGCGCCGCAACCGGCCCGCTCACGATCATCGCCGCCGATGGCATGGACGTGGTGCCCATCCGCCAGAAACAATTGCTCATCGGAATGGCGGAAACTTACGACGTGCTCGTCACGATCCCGCTCGATGCGCCCGCCAATCTCGCGTGGGAAGTGCGCGCCACCGCGCAGGATAATTCCGGCCACTCCTCGCTCCTCCTGGGCGATGCCGCCGAGGTGCGCCCGGCCCCCGCGCCCGGCCCGCTCAACCCCTACAGCATGGACGATGCGATGGACGCCATCCTCGGCATGATGGAAGCCGATGGCAACGCGACCGACGCGGAAGCTCTCGCGGAAGAACTGCCCCGTCCGCTCCCGCCTTACCACCGCCTGCGCGCTGTCGCGCCCACGTCTCTGCCCGCCGATGCGCCGGCCCGCGAGATCACCCTGCGTCTCACCGGCGACATGTGGCGCTATCTTTGGTCGATCAATGGCAAGACTCTCGACGAAGCGGATGTCATCCCGGTCAAACGCGGTGAAAAGCTCCGCATCGTCCTGGCCAACGACACCATGATGCACCATCCGATGCACTTGCACGGTCACTTCTTCCGCCTGCTCATGCCCAACGGCGTGCCGGCCGAGTTTGCCCCGCTCAAACATACCGTGGATGTGCCACCCATGAGCCGCCGCGTCATCGAGTTCTATGCGAACGAAGAGCGCGACTGGCTGTTTCACTGCCATCTGCTCTATCACCACAAGGCGGGCATGGGCCGCGTCTTTAGTTACACCGCCGGTGACATGCTCCCCGCCGCGACCGAGTCGGCCACGCCCATGACCTCCGAGGCGTCCGCCGACGCGCCTGCCGGCTCCGGCATGGCCAACATGCCCGGCATGTCAGCCTCTCCTCGCGCGCAGCATTCCGCCGCGCCGGGCTCTACCAAGACCGTCGCACCGAATTACCACGCGAACCTTGGCGAACACGCCATGCCGCATCCCTACTTCTGGGCCGACGCTATCGTGCAAAGCAACCTCAGCGAGGGCCTGGCAACCGCGCAGGCCGGTCGGCATAATCTGAATCTCGCATGGGATGTCGGTTGGGAGCGGGTCGAGCGCCGCGAATACGAAATCGACGCGACCTACTCGCACTATTTCAACACCCGCTGGACTGCGTTTGCCGGTTACCGACTGACCAACATCGAGGGTGGCAAAGACAGCGTGATCGCCGGCGCCACCTATCTGCTGCCCTACTTGGCGGCGCTCACCACCACGGTGCAGAGCAACGGCGATGTCCGTTTCGCTCTCGGCCGCGAAGTCGCGCTCACGGATCGCCTCAGCCTGATCGCCCGAGCCTCCTACGATACCGAGCAGGATTTCGAGTGGCAGGCCGGCCTGTCCTATACGCTCACCAAGCGCCTCTCCCTCGTGTCGCTCTACGACTCGGACTACGGCCTCGGAGCCGGCGTAGGCCTCCGTTTCTAAAGCTCATTTTCACTCTCAGTTCTCACCCATAAACATGAAAACCAAACTCAAAAACAATCGTCTCGCGCTCGTCGCCCTCGGCCTCGCCGCTCTACTTTCCCCGCTGATCGCGGGAGCGAAGGAAGACGCCAAAAGCGCCGTGAAACCGTATCCGCTCAACGTCTGCATCGTAACCGACAACGACCTCGGCTCCATGGGCGACGAGCGCACCTTCGTCTACGAAGGCCAGGAGATCAAAATCTGCTGCAAGCCGTGCGAGAAAAAGTTCCTGAAGGATCCGGCCCGCTACCTCAAGAAACTTGCCCCCGCTCCGGCGAAGGAGGCCGCTGCGCCTGCAACGACCCCGACCAAATCATGAACTCCCGCACCCCATGAGCATCCCCAAGATTGTCCGGCCCCTAGCTGTCATTGGCGGCGCACTGTTGTTGTCGGGTTCCCTCGCTGCCCATGAAAAAGGGCAACACGGGACCGAACCCGCGCCCGCCAGTTCGTCCGGCGCGGTGACACAGGACGCTTCCGACGTGGCGGCCGTGAAGCAGGTGCTTTCAACCTACAAGGCCGGTTTGGAAGCACTCGACGTGTCGGGCCTGACCGGTTTGTTCACGGCCGATTCGGAAGTTTTCGAGTCCGGCGGGGTGGAGGGCAGCTTCGCCCGCTACCTGGAGCACCACATCGGACCGGAACTGCATGAGTTCAAGGAGTTCTCGTTCCGGGATTACGTGGTAAGCGTGCGGGTGGAGGGCGACCATGCCTTCGCCACCGAAACCTACATCTATCGCATCACCCTCAAGGAAGATGGCCGCGTCATTGAGAAACGGGGCCTTGCGACTAGCGTTCTGCAGCGAACGTCGGCCGGCTGGAAGATCCGGTTGAGCCACAGCTCATCGCGGAATCTGCCCAAGGTAAACTGACCGGCCATGGCTGAGCCGACCTACATTCCGGCGCTCTCCTACTCATTCCTGACCCGTTGGTATGATGGGGTCGTGCGTTGGACGACCAGAGAAGCGGCCTTTCGCAAGGCGCTGCTTGCCCAGGTTGCCCCCAAAGTGGGCCACCGGATTCTTGATGTCGGCTGCGGCACCGGTAGTTTCGCGGTGCAGCTAAAGCTCGCCGCCCCCGGGGCCGAGGTCACGGGGCTGGACGGAGACGCCAACGTGCTGGCCATCGCGAGGAACAAGGCCCAGCGCGCCGGGCTCGATCTGGTTTGGGTCCAATCTTCCGCGTTGCTCCTGCCGCTTCCGGAGGCGCGCTTTCATGCGGTGGTAAGTAGCTTGTTCTTCCATCACCTGGATCTCGAGAGCAAGAGGCGCGCCCTGGCTGAAATCGGGCGGGTGCTGGAGCCCGGTGGAGAATTGCATATCGCCGACTGGGGACGGCCCGGGGACCCACTCATGCGCGCGGCCTTTCTGTCAGTTCAGTTCCTGGACGGCTTCAAGACGACGAGGGACAGCGTTGCCGGGCGATTGCCGGAGCTTATCGCCCAGGCCGGCTTTGTCGGCGTGGAGGAGACGAAGCGCATGGCCACGCCCTGTGGGAGCCTGTCATTGTATCGGGCAGACAAGCCACTGCGAGGGTGTCTTTCGCTTCGACCCGCTACGAAATCACTGGTTTAAACTAAGCCATGCCAACGAGACGCGCGCTCAGGAAAAGCTCAGGGCAACGAGCCAAGGGCGCCCGCGCCGAAGTGATCACGCGGGCCCTCAACGCCCAGCGGGAGAAATTCCGGGCTTTCCTCGTGACCCGGGTCGGCAGCGAAGCTGATGCCGAAGACATCTTGCAGGCTGGATTGACCAAGGCCTTCCGTCATGCGGAAGACCTCCGCGAGGACGACAAGGCCGTCGCGTGGTTCTATCGTCTGCTGCGCAATGCGGTCACTGACCACTACCGCGAAAAGGGTGCCCTCCGGCATCGGGACGAGGCGCTCGCCAAGATGGTTCAGGCCTCGGAGGCCGGGAGCGAACCGCCGGAAGCCTGGGCGAAAGCCATCTGCGGGTGCCTCGGCAGCGTCATTTCCACCCTGCCGCCGGAGCAGGCCGAACTCC
>CAZEJZ010000176.1:0-6304 GCA_964512415.1 uncultured Opitutaceae bacterium | reverse complement strand
GGCGCGGCGGAGGACGACACGAAGTACGTGCTGTGGTCGAAGCGGGCGCAGCGGATGGCCGAGGTCATGGAGCGTCGCTACCCCGACGGGGTGCCGCCATACCTTGCGTGCGGCGTTTCAGTCGAGAATCAGGCCCTCGCGGACGAGCGCCTGCCGCACCTGCAGCGCATCCGCGGCCACCGCTTCGTGATGATCGAACCGATGCTCGGTCCGGTCGATCTCTCGTCGTTTCCGGAAGTGCACTGGGTGGTGGTCGGTTCGGAGACGGGTTCCGTCCGCGCCCGCCCGCTGGACCTCGACTGGGTCCGGGACCTGCGTGATTTTGCGCAGCGTTGCCGCATTCCCTTCTTCCTGAAACATCTCGGCGCCGACCACCGCTGCCCGGAGCGCAGGCTCGACGGACGGACGTGGGACCAATTCCCCGCGGGTTTCCGCAAGTAGGCTCGGCGGGTGGGCTCCAGCGCCCGCCGCAGATTCCGATGCCTTCCCGGGCAGCACGGGTCCGTCTGTCGAGTCTCAGCCGGGCCTAATCCGTTGATGATTTTTTTGTTAGCCAGCCGCGGCTGAGACGGTAGGGTGGCCGAGCGCCGCGTCCCGGGTGGTCCCCCGGCCGGTCGTTTCCCCCTTCCATGTCGCTCATCGTGTTTCTCGCCGTGTCCGGGATCCTTCTGGCGTGCGCCTACCGCTGGTACGGCCGCATCCTTGCCCGCTACCTGCAACTCGACCCGGCGGCAAAGACGCCCGCTCACGCGCAGCGCGATGGGATCGACTACGAACCGGCCAGCCGGAACTGGCTCCTGCCTCAGCACTTTTCCGCCATCGCCGCAGCCGGTCCAGTCGTCGGCCCGATTCTGGCGGCAACCTACTTCGGCTGGATGCCTGCCTGGATCTGGATCATTTTCGGCGCGATCTTCATCGGTGGCGTGCACGACCTGATGACCCTCGTCGCCTCGGTCCGCCACGGTGCGAAATCAATCGCCGAGGTGGTGCGCCGGTACATGAACCGCCGGTCGTACCTGCTGTTTCTCGCGTTCATCTGGATCTCCCTTGTGTACGTGATCATCGCGTTCGCCGACGTCACCGCGGGAACCTTCGTGCAAAAGGCGTCGGCGGCCGGCGGTGATGCTCCCGGACCCGCCGTGGCCACCTCGTCGATCATCTACCTGGGCCTGGCGATCGCGATGGGCCTGTGCATGCGGAAGTTCAAGCTGGGTGAGGGCAAGGCGCAGCTCATCTTCCTGCCGTTGGTGGTGGGCGCGATCGCGTTGGGGCCCTACCTGCCCTTCGACCTCGGTGCGCTCACCGGCAGCGCCCGGCCGCAGGTGCTGTGGGACCACGTCCTTCTGGCCTACTGCTTCTTCGCGGCGCTTTCCCCGGTGTGGCTGCTGATGCAGCCGCGCGGCGCGCTCGGCGGCTACTTCCTCTACGTCATCGTGGTCGTCGGCATCGTCGGCGTGGTCGTCGGCGGCCTGCGCGGCGAACTCACGATTGCGGCCCCGGCCTTCTCCGACGCGAAGCTCTTCGACTTCAACGGTGCGACCCCGCCCCTGCTGCCCGTGCTGTTCATCACGATCGCGTGCGGCGCGTGCTCGGGTTTCCACTCGATCGTGGCCAGCGGCACGACGTCGAAGCAGCTCGACCGCGAAACCGACGCCAAGCCCGTCGCCTACGGCGGCATGCTGCTCGAGTCGTTCCTCGCCTGCCTCAGCCTCGCGACGGTGATGATCCTCGCGAAGCCGACGGGTCGCCCCGACCTGACCTATGCCGACGGCGTGGCGGTCTTCATGAATCAGGCGACCTTCGGTCTCATCTCCGTCGACATCGCGCGGCAGTTCGGCCTCCTGTGCTTCGCGACGTTCGTGTTCGACACGCTCGACGCCTGCACGCGCCTGGCCCGCTACGTGTTCATGGAGCTGACGGGCTGGCAGGGCCGCGCCGGGCGGGTGGGGGCGACGGCCCTGACGCTCGCGCTTCCGGCGGTGGTGGTGACGCTGCCGCCCGCAGTCGTGAACGGTCAGCAGATCCCCCTCTGGCGCGCGTTCTGGAATCTCTTCGGCACGTCCAACCAACTCCTCGCGGCGCTTGCGCTGCTCGGCGTGACCGTCTGGCTGCTCCAGCGCGGCCGCTCGGTGTGGATCACGCTCGGGCCGACCCTCTTCATGCTCTTCATGACGATGTGGAGCCTCTGGCTGGCGGTGCAGGTGCACATCGGACGGCTGCGCACCAACACGGCGGCGGCCGTGCACCACGTGGAATTCGCGGTGGTGCTGCTGCTCTTCGCGATGGCGGTCTGGCTGGTCATCGAGGCGATCCTGCTGGCGCGCAACCGCACGCCGCCGGGGCCGCTGGTGCCGCAGCCAAGCGCGGCGTGAGCCGGACGCAGGGCAGCGCGCATTCGGTGCGAATCGGCTCTGGTGCGAACGGCCGCGGATGAATCCGGCCGTGTGGGGACCGGGTGCCGAGTCGGCGCTGCGTCAGCGCTCCAGCCAGCCGTACACCGTATCGCTGGCCTCCTTGCCCTCCGAGATCAGCTTCCCCTCGCCATCGAAGATCTTGAAGTGGGGGATGGAGCGCAGAGCGAACTGCTTCGCCACGGGCGACTGCCAGTCGATCTTGCGGACGTCGGGCCGGTTGATGTCGACCTTCACCACGGCGACGTCGCTCCGTCGCCGGTGGAGTTCATCGAGCTTCGGCGAAACCGCGCGGCAGGGCGGGCAGTACTCGCTGGTGAAGTCGAAGATCGTGATCTTCCCCTTCACGAGGTGATCGGCGAGCGTGATGGTCTGACCTTGAGCGATCCGCGGCGGGACCTCGGGCTTGATGCCGGCAGCGGCGGCGACGTGGGACAGGGTCGCGGCGAGGAAGGCGGCACCGAGCAGGGACAGGCGGAGGAGGGTAGGCTTCATGGGAACGGAGGGATGTTCCCAGCGGATCACGACCGAATCGGTTGTCAATCCGACGAGGGTATTCGCGGGACCCTTCGGCTCGCCTTGGTGCCGCAGCTTGCGTCCGCCGGTGGGTTGAGACATTACGGTCGCCAGTCCCCGCCATGAAGACCTTTCTCAAAGTCGCCGGCGGGCTTGCCGGCCTCGCAGCGCTCGCCGTCGCCGTCCTCGCCGTCAATGCCATCTGGTTCCGGCCCTGGAGCCTGCGGATCTTCTACGAGAAGGTCTTCATCGCCTACGCCCTCGAAGACCCGGAGCTGCTGACGTCGGTCGGCATCGCGGAAAAGTTCGGCTACCGCGCGCACAACGCTCTGCTCGCGGATGCGTCCGTCGAACAGACCTTCGCCGGGTTGGCCCGGGCGCGCCGCAACCTCGAGGACCTGCGAGCGTACGACTTCGCGCGGCAGTCGCCCTCGGAGCAGCTCTCCACCCGCGTGCTCGCTTGGTTCCTCGAGAACGCCGTCGCGGGCGAGCGCTTCGCTTTCCACAATTACCCCGTCAACCAGATGTTCGGCATCCAGAGCCGACTGCCGGAGTTCATGGTGACCCAGCACCGGGTGGAGGATGCCAAGGGCGCGGAGCACTACCTCGCGCGCTTGGCGGCGTGGGGCGTGAAGTTCGACCAAGTCATCGCCGGCCTGAAGTACCGCGAGGAACGCGGGATCACGCCCCCGCGCTTCGTCGTGCAGCGGGTGCTGACCGAGATGCGCGGCTTCATCGCCCCGCCGCCCCGTGAGAACCTGCTCTGCACCCGCTTTGCCGCCAAGGTCGACGCCCTGGCGAATGTGCCCGCCGCGGAGAAAGCGGCGCTGAAGGCGCGCGTCGAGGCGGCCGTCGCGACGCACGTCATCCCGGCCTACCAACGCCTCATCGCCTACTGCGAGGCCCTTGAGCCGCGGGCCTCCACGGACGACGGGGTCTGGAAACTTCCGGACGGGGACGCGTTCTACGCCCATCTCCTGCGCACCTACACCACCACGCACCTCAGCCCCACGGAGGTGCACGACCTGGGCGTCCGCGAGGTGGCGCGAATCGAGGCGGAGATGCGGGCCATCCTCGAACGTCAGGGCCACGCCGGCGGCACTCCGGCCGAGCACTTGGCGCGGCTTAAGCGGGAACCGCGCTTCCTCTATCCGAACGACGACTCGGGTCGGAGCGCCGCCCTCGCTGACTACCAGCGCATCATCGACGAGTGTCTGAAGGTGACGCCGCGCTACTTCGGTCGGCAGCCGAAGGCCGCCATGCAGGTGCAGCGCATCCCTGCGTTCAAGGAGGCCACCTCTCCCGCCGCCTACTACCAGCCAGCCGCGCTGGACGGCTCCCGCCCGGGCGTGTTCTACGCGAACCTGCGCGACATGTCCGAGGTGGCGCGGTTCGGCATGAAGACGCTCGCCTACCACGAAGGCGTGCCCGGGCACCACTTCCAGATCGCGATCGCGCAGGAGCTGAAAGGTCTTCCAACCTTCCGCAGCCTCGTTCCCTTCACGGCGTACGCCGAGGGCTGGGCGCTGTACACCGAGTGGTTCGCCGGCGAGATGGGGCTGTATCGGGAAGATCCGTACGGCGATCTCGGTCGCCTGCAGGCGGAGGTGTTTCGCGCCGTGCGTCTGGTCGTCGATACCGGCATCCATGCCAAGCGTTGGACCCGCGAGCAGGCGATCGACTACATGCTCGCGCACACCGGCCTCACCCGCGCGGAGGTCGTGTCCGAGATCGAACGTTACATCGTGATACCCGGTCAGGCCTGCGCCTACAAGGTGGGCATGCTCAAGTTCCAGCAACTCCGCGAGCGCGCGCGCTCGCGGCTCGGCGCGGCGTTCACCGACCGTGACTTCCACGATCTTCTCCTCGGCGGCGGCGCACTTCCGCTCGATATCCTCGAAGAGCAGGTGGATGCGTGGATCGCCGCCACCGCCCGCCACTGAGCGCCCAGCCCCCCCGGAACGGAGCGCGCTCCGGCGAGCCCGCGAGCAGGAGTGCGAACGCGAAGGTGGACGGCGGCGCGAGGCGGCGTCTCCCGGACCTTTCGCCCGCGAGGCGCACCCGCCAGCGACGGTCCGCTCCTGGACGCGTCGCGCCCGAAGTGGCGGTGTCCTGCGCCGCGTGGCCGTCGCTCCCCCGGGCGGTGCGCGGTAAAGACGATTGCTAGCCCTGCTCCTTTCCGCTGGAAAGGGGGCGTTGCAGCGCGGCTCGACCCAGGCCGGGCGTGACGACTCATCCCCGAATTCCCCATGAAAGCAGCCTCCATTCTGAGAAAGAAGATCGAAGGTAACGAGCCGGTCGTCGGCGCCCTCGCCACGTTTCACTTCTGGCCGGGCATGGTTGAGATCGCGATGACAGCCGGTCTGGACTACCTCATCATCGACCTCGAGCACCTGACCCACAACGCCGAGCAGGTCGCGGAAGCGTGCGCGATCGGGCGCCGCGAGAACTTTCCCGTGCTGATCCGCCCGCCGGCGGCTGAGTTCACACCCCTGCGCCTCGCGATGGACCTCGGCCCGTGCGGTCTGCTCGTGCCGTACGTGCAGGGCGTGGAGACGCTCGATGCCGTGCGCGAGGCCGTCTACATGAAGCCCCGCGGGCGTCGCCGCCCGGGCGGCCCGGGCAACCTCTGGGTGAGCAACTACCACTACGAGACGTGGAAGCGTGAGGTCGAAGACAACCTGATCATTCTGCCGCAGATCGAGAGCCGGATCGGGCTGGAAAACGCCGAGGCGATCGCGCGGGATCCGATCACGACCGCAATCGCGATCGGACCCTACGATCTGGCCACCGATCTCGGCGTGTGCTGGCAACCGGAGCATCCGTTGCTGGTCAATGCGATCAAGCGGATCCGCGCCGCCGGCCGCGCGGCGGGCAAGAACATGTGGATGATCGGCGACGGCTCCGCGCTGATCAAAGAAGGCTTCACCTTCCTCTGCCTCGCCGAGATGACGATGCTGATGGCCAACACGCTCAAGACAATGACGGCGCAGGTCCGCCAAGGAATGCCCCCGCCCCCCGCCCCAGACGCCCCGCCGCTGCCCTGATTTACCGACAGAGGGTCAGGCTTTGTTGTTTGTCCTCTCGCCGCGCGAGGCGCGTCGACTTGCGCCCTACAAAATTGGGGAGAGACGGAGAACAAACGACAAAGCCTGACCCTCACGGGGTCTAGTGATCAGCGATCTCCCAGCGCGGAGCGTCGCCGCGGTAGTCGAGGTCGAATCCGCCGGCCGCGGTGCGCAGGCGGAGGACGCCTCCGCCGATGGTCAGCGGACCGCCGGCGTAGTGGCCGCCTCCGGCCCAGGGGCGGTTGTGGAGATTTTCGCCGTTGACGCGGGCTTCGGGCCGCAGTCCAGCGGGCTGGTAGTGCAATTCCA
>CAZEJZ010000175.1:0-6309 GCA_964512415.1 uncultured Opitutaceae bacterium | reverse complement strand
CAGCAAGGGTCGCTCTACTACTTCAACTACCCGGCCGAGGACTTCTCGGTGGAACTGATCTTTGCCCAGCTCGACGACCTGATCGAGGAACTGGCGGAGTCGGGCGGGCGGGTGCCGGTGATCCTCGCCGTCAGCTTCGGCGCCGGACTCGTCCTGGAGTGGCTCAAGCGCGCGCGACGCCGGGGTGCGCCGACGCCCATCCGGGGATTGGTGATGGTGAGTCCGGTCACGTGCATCGAGGACCTGCTTCCTCCCGGGGTGGCGAAGCCCTCGACCCTCCTGGGCCGGGCACTCAAGCCGTACCTCGATCGGCACGACGCCATCGACGCCGCTCAGATCGAACGCTCCCGCGCCATCTTCACGAAGATGTTCGAAGCCGGCGCCCAGAACGGGGCGGCACTGCGCGGCCTCCTCACTCCGCGGGAAGTCGCGACCCTCCTCACCGCGGTGCGCCGGAGCATTCAGTCGGTGACGGAGACCGGGGCGCAGGCGCGGGTCCGTTCGCTACGCGCATTCGAGCCTCCGAACGCCTACTTTAGCCAAGCCCTCCTCCCCCTTTGCTCAGCCCCGACCCTCATTCTCTACGCCGAGAAGGAGACCGCCGTACTGGCCGAGCATGCGCCCAGCGTGTTCGTGTTCCGAACTGCTCACCGAGCGTACTTCCCGCACAGCACTTGCCAGACCGTGACCAATCCGGTGGGCGGGCCCGTCCAGCACGCCTCGCTGCTGTTCCACAGCGCCAACTTCCTGCCCCTGATCAATCGCTTCTACCGCCAGTTAAAAAAACGTGAGACCAATGCTTCTGGCTGAATCTCCCCAAACCGAGGGCGTTGAGTACCCAGTGCGTCGGTCCCGCGACCGCCGCTCGCAGCGCTCCATGCCCGCACTTCCCCGATCGCTTCTCCATGTCGGCGCCGGACTCTCCGTAGCCCTAGCCAAGCGCCGGCTCAATCGGCCCGATCGCTCTCTGGTGGCGCAGGAGAAAGCCTACTACCACCTCGTGCGTCGCCTCGCACAGACGCAGCAGGGCCGCGACCATGCCATCAAGGCCCGCATGGGGTACGACCAGTTCCGGTCGGCCGTTCCGGTAAAGGTCTACGAGGACCTATTACCGCAAATCGAAAGCGTCAAACGGGGTGACGCCGATGTTCTGTGGCCCGGCCGGACCTCGTTCTTCGCCTTGTCGTCGGGGACCTCGTCAGGACGGACGAAGTACGTCCCCGTGACTGAGGAAATGCTGGCGCACTTCCGGCTCGCCGGGATCGAGTCGCTCGTGCGTTACGGCGCCCGCGTCGGTCACGCCGGCGTGTTTCAGGGACGCCACCTCTTCCTCGGCGGATCCACCGCTTTGGAGCGCATTGCGACAGGGTCAGAGCACCCCGCGTTCGCGGGCGACCTGAGTGGCATCGCGGCACTCAACCTGCCCTCGTGGGCGGAAACCCATCTCTACGAGCCCGGAGAGGACATCGCCCAGATGACCGATTGGCCGGCCAAACTGGAAGCGATCGCCGAACATACGGTCGGAAGCGACATCACCCTGATCGCAGGGATTCCGAGTTGGCTAATCATTCTCGCTCAAACGGTGCTCGCCAAGGCGTCGCGGGGCAAGATCCGGCCCGCGCATCTCCGAGCGGTCTGGCCAAACCTCGAATGCATCGTGCACGGGGGTGTCCCGTTGGGGCCGTTCGCCGATGAACTCAAGGCGCTCGCCGGTCCCGGGGTGACGTTCCACGAGGTCTTCCCGGCCTCCGAAGGCTTCATCGCCGCTCAAGACACGGATTCGACGGCTGGTCTGCGCCTGATCACTGACGCCGGCATTTTCTTTGAGTTCATTCCCATGCGGGAGTTTTCGGAGGATCGTCTGTCCGGCATGGGCCTGCGGGCACTGCCGCTGGCCGAGGTACATCCCGGAATCGACTACGCTGTCGTCATCACCACCCCCGCCGGACTGTGCCGCTACGTGATCGGTGACGTGGTCCGGTTCACCTCCGTCGAACCCTATCGGATCCTCTACGTCGGACGCACCCGACTCCAGCTGAGCGCGTTCGGGGAACATGTCATCGAAAAGGAACTCACGGATGCGCTGCTCACCGTCTGCCAACGGCACGGCTGGACGATCGCCAACTTCCACGTCGCACCGTGGTTCTCCGAGGTCGGCGGCGAAGAACGAGGACGCCACGAGTGGTGGATCGAGCTCCGCACGCCGACCAAGACCACGCCGACCGGGCCCATCATCGCCACGGAACTCGATGCCGAATTGCAGCGCCTGAACGCCGACTACGCCGGCAAGCGCCAGGGCCATGCCCTCGATCAGCCCATCGTCCGTCTGGTCATGCCCGGCCTTTTCGAACAGTGGATGAAGGCGGCCGGAAAGTGGGGAGGACAGGGCAAAATGCCCCGCTGCCGCAGCGATCGCCACATCGCCGACGAACTCGCCACGATCGCGCGCTTCTGCGACGAGGCGTAAGGCGGCTCGTTCCGTCCCGCGACCTCGCCACGTCCGTCCAAGGGGAAAATCAGGACGCCAGAGAGGCTCACCGACCGCGCTCCGCGAGCAACGCGCGTACACTCTCCGCGTAAGCCTTGGGGTCGGTCATCGCCCCGACCTTGCGGTGGCGGATCCGACCCTCCCGGTCGATCAGCACCGTCGTCGGCAAGGCCTCGACTGCGTACGCGGCGGCGATCTCGGCATCCGCCACCACCACCGCATAGTTGATCCCGGCCTTGCGCACAAACTCCCGCACCGCCTCGACCGGCAGGGTGTCGAGCGACATCCCGACCACGACCAACCCGTCGCCGGCATGCCGCGTCTGCAGCGCGATGTACTCCGGAATCTCTTGGCGACACGGCGCACACCACGTCGCCCAGAAATCCAGCAACACCACCTTCCCGCGCAGCTCGGATAGCGAACGCGGCGCACCCGCGAGATCCTCGGCAGCCCAAGCCGGAGCCGCCGGTGCGGCGACGCGCGGTTCGCGCGGCGAACAGCCGGTCCACCCGATGCAGAGGATCACCAGCGCGCCGACCAGAAGCCGACGAGCGGCGCCGACCTGCGCTGACCGGCGCGGCCTCACGCTTCGCGCGCCTCCGGCAAATCCATCCCCAGCGTCTCCACGAACTTCTTCATCGCCGGCGTCAATACCCGGCCCTTCCGGTAGAGAATGGCGAGAGGGCGCGTGAACTCACGTCCCTTGAAACGCAGCGTCGCAAGCGTCCCCTGCTTCGCCTCCTGAATCACCGTGGCCTGCGGCACGATCGCGATCCCGTGATCAATCTCCACCGCCCGCTTCACCGTCTCGATGTTGTCGAATTCCATCACCGGCTCGATCTCAAGGCGGTTGTCCCGGAAGATCTGATCGACCGCCTTGCGCGTCGGAATGTCCGGATCAAACCCGATGAATCGCTGCGCCGCGAGGTCCTTCAACTCCACCTCTCCCCCCTGCCGCGCCAGCGCATGGTTGGGATGCGTGATCAGCACCAGCTTGTCATTCCGGAAGGGCAGCGACTCGATCTGCCGGTGCTTCACGGGGAAGGCCACCAGCCCGAAATCCACCGAGTTGTGCAGGATGTCCTCGTAGACGAGATTCGATCGACGGTACTCCACCCGCACATTGACCGACGGAAAGTCGTTCAGGAACCGCTTGATGTAGGGAGGCAACTCGTGGAGCCCGATCGAGTAAATCGTCGAGATCCGGATCATCCCGCTGATCACCTTCTTCATCTCCTGCAATTCCGAGAGGAGCTTCTCGTACGTGTGCAGGATCTCCTTCGACGACTCATAGACCCGCTGACCCTCGCGGGTCAGTTGGAACTGCTTCTGACTCCGGTCGATCAACAGCGTCTTGAAATGCCGCTCCATGGCGCGCGCCTGCTGGCTGACCGCGGACTGGGTAATGCCGTTGATCTTGGCGGACTTTGAGAAACTCTTCGTCTCGACGAGGTCGGCGAAGATCTTGAAATTGTCGATCTGCATGGAAGACTTACGAGTATACTTTGGTATAAACGTTTCTTATTCTACGCAACCCCTTTTCCCCCGCTTTCGATGTCACTGACCTACAACGAGTTTAGCGATCATGTGACCGAGGTCCAGACCCGCATCGCGGAGGCCTGTGCGCGGGCGGGCCGGAGTCCTGCGGACGTGCGCCTGCTGCCGGTCACCAAGACGCAGCCGGCGGAGGTGGTGCGTTTCGTCCGGCAGCACGGCGGCTTCGATGCGGTCGGGGAAAACCGGGTCCAGGAAACCGCGGAGAAGCGCCCGCTCGTTGGCGGCACCCTTCGCTGGGAACTGATCGGTCATCTGCAGTCGAACAAG
This sequence comes from uncultured Opitutaceae bacterium, assembly GCA_964512415.1. Lineage (GTDB taxonomy): Bacteria > Verrucomicrobiota > Verrucomicrobiia > Opitutales > Opitutaceae > UBA6669. Next base: position 1,997 of record CAZEJZ010000175.1, on the reverse strand, counting down.
GCGCGTCAGGCGGTGGAGGTCTTCGACCGTATCCAGAGCGTCGATCGCACCAAGGTCCTGACCGCCCTTGATCGGGCGGCGTCGGAGCAAGGTCGGCGTCTCGCGATCCTGCTGCAGGTCAACGCCGGCAATGATCCGGCCAAATTCGGCGTGGATCCGGAGGCCGCGCCGGAGCTGCTGGAGCAAGCCCTGCAACTCCCCCATCTCGCGGTGGAGGGGCTGATGACCATCGCTCCCTTGAGCGACGACCCCGCCGTCGCCCGGCGCACCTTTGCCCGGCTGCGCGAGATTCGCGATGACCTGACGCGGCGCTTCGGCTGTTCCCTGCCGGAACTGTCGATGGGGATGAGCGGTGACCTGGATGCGGCGATCGCCGAGGGAAGCACCTTGGTGCGCGTCGGCAGCGCGCTTTTCGGGGCGCGGGGCTAGGAGGCGCACGTCGCCGACGCTTCAGCATTGCCGCGACGGTGCGGCTGCATTGATTGGGAGCCGTGACGCCTGCGGCTCCCCCCTCGCACGACGACGCTCTGATCCGGCTGCTGGACGATCCCTCACCCGCCGTCCGTCGCGCCTTGCTCGCGCACTTTGCCGCCCGGCCCCGGGAGGCGCTCCGTCTCCTCGCCGGGCTCGCCCAGAAAGCCAAGAGCCCGCTCGCCTCCATCGCGCAGGGCTACCTCGACGAGCTTCAGCTCAGCGATCCGGCGGAGGCCTTCCGCGCCCTCATCCGGGCCCGGTCCTACGAGTTGGAGACCGGAGCCCTGTTTCTGGCGCGGGTGGTCGACCCCGAGCTCAAGCACGCGCAGATCAACGATGTCCTCGACCGCTGGGCCGAGCGCTGCGCCGATCTCATCACCGAGCCCAGCAGCGCCCGCGAGAAGTGCCGGATCATCAACCGCGTGCTCTTTCACGAGGAGCAACTGCGCGGAAACCAGGAATCCTACATGGATCCTGACAACAGCTTTCTGCACCGGGTCCTCGAGCGGAGAACGGGAATCCCGATCTCCCTCAGCACGGTCTACCTGCTGGTCGCGCAGCGGGTCGGACTCGGCCTCGAACCCGTGGCACTGCCCGGACACTTCGTGGTCGGCTGTTATCTCGACGAGACGCCGTTCTTCATCGACGCCTTCGAGGGCGGGATGCTGCGTTCCGCGGACGACGTTGTCGCGCGGCTTCGCCGCGAGCGCGTCGACCTGTCCCTTGAGGACCTCGTGCCCGCCACCACCGCCGAGGTGCTCTGCCGGATGTGCCGCAATCTCGTCGTCCACTTCGCGCACGCCGGAGATCGCGAGCGCTCGGTGCTCTTCGCCGGATTCGTCGCGGCCTTTGAGCAGGCGGCCGAGGATGACCTTGCCTAGGCCAGCGACGGGAGTTTGACAGCCGGAGCGTCTCGCCCCGGACTCGGCCCGATGGATTCCGTCCTGACCCTTCATGACCTCGGAGACCAGCGGCCCGCCGGGACCGCCCTCGCCGTGCTGGGTCATCCGATCAAGCACTCCATCAGTCCGGCCATGCACACCGCCGCCCTCGCCACGATGGCGCGGACCGAGCCGCGGTTCTCGGACTGGACGTACCGGCGGTTCGACGTTCCTCCAGAAGAGTTGCCAGGCGCGCTGAAGCGACTCCACGCGCTGGGTTTCCGGGGCCTGAACCTGACGGTGCCGCACAAAGTCATCGCCTTCGACTGCGTTCACTCCATCGATCCGGCAGCTCGACCGATCGGGGCGGTGAATACGCTGCGGTGGACCCCGGACGGCTGGCACGGCCACAATACTGACGGGTACGGGCTCGCCTCCGCGGTTGCGGAGGACTTGGGACGGCCGCTCTCCGGGGCGCGTGTCCTCCTGCTCGGAGCTGGCGGCGCGGCGCGCGGTGCGGCGGTCGAGTGTCTCCAGCAACGCTGCGTGGAGCTCTGGATCGCCAATCGCTCGGCGGACAACCTGCAGCGCCTGCTTGAACGGATCGCCCCGCTGGCCCACGGGATTCCGGTCCACGGATTC
>CAZEJZ010000174.1:0-6335 GCA_964512415.1 uncultured Opitutaceae bacterium | reverse complement strand
TCCGTGCCGGCGTAGAGATCCGCCAGGAACGCCGCGGAGATCAGGGGGAAGGCCAGACGGTGTCCCCAGCGGGGAATCCAGCCGGGCAGGGCCGGCCAGACGAACACCGCCACCCCCGCCGCAAACACCGCCATCGCCCAGGGAGCGACGTCGAGGTCCAGAAAGAAGGCGCTCCCCGCCGACAGCATCGCGAGGCAGGTCCCGAGCGCCCAGCGCAGCTGGTGCAGGTCGGTCGAATCAAGCGTGGGCCGCCCGTTGTCCATCAAGAAACGCTCCGACACCGCGACTGCCTTCCGGCACGAATCGCACTCGATTGTGACGCTCCGCCTTCTCCGCCACGCCTCCCCGCTTTGGCGGCAACGTCACCGTCTCGCCACCCTCCGGGATCCGCGCAAGACGGTCCAGCACCGCCTCCAGATCCGTCACCCGCCGCACACGACGGGGCGCATCCGGCACGATCTCGACCCACGCAAGCCGCCCTTCCCGAAAGAGGTCTTCCGCGAGGGTAGCCGCCAGACTGATCATCAGTTCGCATTGCTCCGGACGCGGCCAGAGGTTGCGGTCCGCATCGATGACGAGCGAGAGGCCCTGCTCCGCCTCCGTCGCAAACTGCCGCACGAGCCACTCGCCCGTCCGCGCGCTCGCCTTCCAGTGAATCAGGCGCTGCGAATCGCCCGGCACATAACGCCGCAACGCCAAGAGGTCATCGCTGTGCCCCACCCGGGCGACCGTCTCACCCGACGCACGCCGGGCCGGCGCCAGCACGCCTTGGCGCTCGTAGGCAATCGTCGCCGGCCAGACCCACACGCGGCGACGCAACCGGCCCGGATAACTTTTGCGGAGAAAACCGAAGGGAAAGAGCGAACTGACCCGCACCAGCGCGATCGCGGTCTCCCCCCGCCGCTCGGGGCGCCACTCCCACTCCAGACAGGTCTCCCCACCGGCCGGGTCCAGTCGCGAGGTCAAGGCCAGGGGAACTCGCTCCGCCCGCTCCCCACCCGCCTGCATCTCGAAGTTCAGCCCGTAGGTCGGCAGGAAGCGCTTTCCGTTGCGCACTTCCAAGCCCAAGGTCGTCGTCCGCCCCGCCCGCAGCGACCGCTCCGCCCGCACCCGCCACGTGATGCGCTGCAGGTTCATCCACGAGAGCACACCGCTCAGCACGAGGCAGGAGAGCAGCAGGGCCAGCGTGAGGAAAAGGATGTTGTTCGCCGTGTTGTACGCCGCCGTGCCCACGCCGATCGCGAGCGAGACAAGGACAACGCCCGAGGTGGTGGGCACCACGCGCTCTCCCCGCGGCGGGTAGATCAGCGCCCAGAGCAACGTCGCCCAACGACCCGGCCCCGCGTCTCGTCCGTCCGCGCCGGGCCCCGCCCACGCGTCCGTGGTCGAGCGATTCGGGGTGCGCGTCAACGCCATCGGTCGAGGGTCTCCCGGCTCACTCCGGTAAGCGCACTGCCGCCACGATCCGGCGCAGCGTCGCCGCGACCGCGCGACGCTCCTCCAACGCATCGCCGCCGCTGCGCGTGAGGCTGAGACGGTGGGCGAACACCGGCTCCACGAGGCTGGAGACGTCTTCCGGCAACACAAAGTCACGGCCGTAAAGCAACGCCCGCGCCTGCGCCGCGGTCTTCAGCGCGAGGCCGCCACGCACGCTCACACCCGCCTTGAAGTCCGCCTCCGTCCGCGTCGCCACCACCAGCGCAAGGAGGTAATCCAGCACGCTGTCCTCCACGAACACTTCCTTGGTCAGCGCCTGCAGGCGAATGATGTCGTTGTGACGCACCACCGGGTTGAGCTGGATCGCATCGTAGCTCGACTGGCCACCCCGGAGGATCTCGCGCTCGTCCGCCGGTTCGGGATACCCGATGTGGATCCGCATCAGGAAGCGGTCCATCTGGCTCTCCGGCAGCGGGAAGGTGCCCTCGTAGTCCACGGGATTCTGCGTCGCAAACACCATGAAGGGTTTCCCGACTTCATGGGTCTCGCCATCCACCGACACGCGCGCGCGATCCATGACCTCAAGCAGAGCCGACTGGGTCTTGGGGGTGGCGCGGTTGATTTCATCCGCCAGCACGACGTTCGCGAAGACCGGACCGCGGCGAAACACGAACTCACGGCGAACTTCGTCGTAGATCGCCACCCCGATCACGTCGGTCGGCAGCAGGTCACTGGTGAACTGAATGCGCGAGAACGAGCAATCCATCGAGCGCGCCAACGAATACGCCAGCGTGGTCTTGCCCACGCCTGGCAGATCCTCGATCAGGACGTGACCACCCGCCGCGAGACAGATGATGACCCGATCAATTACCTCGTCCTTGCCGCGGATGGTCTGCGCCATGCTCTCACGCAAGCGCGCGAAGGCGGCCCGGGCGTCGGCGATCGCAGAAGCGGATACAAAGTCGCTCATCCCACCAGCTTGCGAGCGAAGGCGAGATCGTCAACGTGCCGACGCCACATCAAATCGCGTCCCCGCTCTATTTTACGGCAGATTTGCATCCACCGCGAGACCGCGGCTCCAAGGCCGCGCCCCCCTCATTTGAAGAGTTTGATGAGGCTGCAGAAATCCTCGTCCGTGAACCCCGCCCGATCCGCCATCGCCAGTCGATCCCGCACGGTGTCGAGCACCGGGAAATCCTCGCATCCGTTGATGCGCGAGGCGAGGCGGAGGTCCTTGAGCATGTGCTTGACTGAAAACTGCGGACTGAAGTCTCCCGCCCGCAGCTTGGGCTCCTTCAGCTTGGTCACACCGGAGTAGCTCGCGTTCTTGCCGAGCGCCGTGAAGAAAACGTCATCATCAATGCCCGCCCGACGCGCCAGGGTCAGGGCCTCGCTCAGCGCTTCCATTTGCGCGGCGATGTTCAGATTCATCGCGAGCTTCAGCGACGCGGCCTGCGGCGCCGAGCCGATCACGAAGCGATGCGCGGACACCGTCGCCAGCAGGGGCTCGAGGTCCGCGATCAATCCGCGGTCGCCGCCCAGGTAATACACCGTCTGCCGCTGCTCGGCCGCCGGCTTGCTGCCGGTGAAGGGGGCCTCGAGGTAGCGCGCTCCGCGACCCGCCACCAACGCCTCGAACTCCGCACTCGAACCGGGATCGATCGTGCTCGACTGCACGACGACCTTCCCGGGACCCAACGCGGGCAGGATCCGGTGCAGAAGGTCGCGCACCGCCGGAGGGTCCGCCACCACGATCTGCACGACGTCCGCCGCCGCCGCCACGGCCTCGGGACTCGCCTTCCAGTGGGGAAAGTCCGGCTGCGCCGTGCGATTCCACACGCCCGCCAGTTTCCCGGCGGCATCGTAATGCCGCGCCCAGATGCTACCGATCAAGCCAAGTCCGAGGATGCCGACGTTCATGAAAAGGGGTCAGGGGCCGCACCCAGCGGTCTTCATCACCGCCGCTTCAGCCAGCGGAGCGAGGACACTCCGCCGCTCAGAAGTGCTTCACATAACCGTTGCGGCGCAGTCGCTCCAGCCAGCGCTCCTGCGACTGACGGGCGCTCTGCTGGATCAGGATCCGCTCAATCTGGTCGCGGACTTCATCAATGGACTGGATACCCGCATACCGGCGGTCTTCGACGAACAGGAGAAACGCTCCCTCGGGGGTGAGAATCGGAGGGGTGAACTCGCCTTTCTTCAGGGCAAAGAGCGGCTCGCTGAACTCAGCCTTGAGGTCCGACTTCTTCTGCCAACCCCAGTCTCCGCCTTTGCCACGACGCGAGTCCTGCGACACTTCCCGGGCCACGTCCTCGAACTTCTCCCCGGCCTTGAGGCGATCATGCACCACCTGGGCCCGCGCCTTCAGGTCCGCATCCGAAGCCCCGGCACGCGAGACTTGGATCAGGCGAAGGTGCGCTTCGTCCTCCTGAAAAAACCGCTCCTTGTTCTCGTTGTAAAAGGTCTCGATCTTCACCGGGCTCACCGTGCTCTGCGACTTGCGCTGCTGCTGCCGCATGTAGCCGTAAATGATGTCCTCCTCCACTTCCTTCCGGTACTCGCGCAGCGTCTTGCCGCGGCTCCGGAGGTAAGCGAGGAACTTCGAGCGATCCCCGTCAAACTGACTGATCTGCGTCTCCGCGATCTGATTGTCGACGTAGCTCTCCGGGATGCGCTTCTTCTCGTCCTTGCGGAACTCCTTCACGATGAGTTCCCGGTCGATGAGATTCTGGATGATGTCGTCCTGCAGCGCCTCGAGCTTCTGGTTGAACTCCTGCTCGTTACGCGACTCGCGCTGCACTTCCGGAACCAAGGGCGCAATCTCCCGGCGGATGTCTTCCACCGTGATCACCTTGGACTCCACAATCGCGGCAATGCCGTTGGCAAAGCGCAGGTCCAACCCGTCGGCCGGCGCCTTGGCCTGCGCGCGGAGCGAGTCCGCCAGCACAAGGGTCAAGGCAACGACCGCAACCCGGGCGCTCAGGAGAAAGGACAACGAACCGTTACGAACCAGCGTCATGGGCGGGGCAAATTGTTCAAAAACACGATAATCTCCTTCAACCGTAGAAGGGGCTTGGTACTGGTCAACCGCGGAAACCTCGATCCCAGCATCACAAAGTCATCCCGTCGGCCACTGGAGCGAAGGCATTTGAGGCGGTTGGACTCGGTTTCGACGGACACAATCCCCTTTTGTTCCGCCCGAACCCGGATCTCCGTCACCAAAAAGAGCGCCGCCACTTCAGGACCGAACTTTCCAAAGCGGTCGCGCAGTTCGTTTTCAATTTCTCGGAGTTGCTTCGGATCCTCCGCCAAGGCCAGGCGTCGGTAGAGGTCGATGCGCAGTCGGGTCTCGGACACGTAAGTCGTCGGGATGCGGGCCTGGATGCGAGCCACCTCGATGGCCCCGCTTTCCTCGCGCTCCTGCTCCGTGAGGGCCGCATAGCCCTCGCCATGCCGCGTGGCCCGCGCCCGCTCCGGCGGTGCGGGATCGCCTTCGCCGACGAACACGAAGTCGAGCTTCACGGTCGCCCGGATCGCCGCCGCTTGCTTCTCGCCTTTCAGGCGGGCCACTGACTGTCGCAAAAGTTGGCAATAGAGTTCGAAGCCGACGCCGACGATGTGCCCGCTCTGCTCGGCCCCCAAAAGGTTGCCGGCGCCGCGCAGCTCGAGGTCGCGCATCGCGATCCGGAAGCCGGCGCCAAGCTGGCTGTGCGACTTCATCGCCGCCAGCCGCTGCCGAGCCACTTCGACAAGGCGCGTGTGCCGGTGGAGGAGAAGATACGCGTAAGCCTGGTGTTTGAAGCGGCCCACCCGACCGCGCAATTGATAGAGTTGGGAAAGTCCGAAGCGGTCCGCACCTTCGATGATGATGGTGTTGCAGTTCGGGATATCGATCCCGCTCTCGATGATCGTCGTGCAGACGAGGACCTGGTGCTTCCCGGCGACGAACTCCGTCATCCGCTCTTCCAGTTCATCCGCCTCCATCTGCCCGTGCCCGACGCCGATGCGCACGTCCGGCAGGAGCTCCCGAAGGCGCGCCGCCACGAGGTCGATCGTCTGCACGCGATTGTGCAGGTAAAACACCTGCCCGCCGCGCCGCAGTTCATGACGGATCGCGTCGACCACGACTTTCTCGTCGTAGGTCTTCACGATCGTCTGAATCGGATGCCGGTTGGTCGGCGCCGTCTCGATCACGCTCATGTCCCGCGCCCCGGTCATCGCCATGTAAAGCGTGCGCGGGATCGGGGTCGCACTCATCGAGAGGACATCAACGGTCGCCCGGAGGCTCTTGAAGCGTTCCTTGTGCTTCACCCCGAAGCGGTGCTCTTCGTCGATGATCACCAGTCCCAGCTCCTTGAATACGACATCGCGCTGCAGCAGTCGGTGGGTCCCGATCAGGATGTCCACCTGCCCCGCCGCCGTCGCCTGCAGGATCTTCGCGATGTCCGCCCGGGAGCGGAAGCGGCTGACCATCTCCACCGCCACCGGGTAACCGGCCATGCGCTCGCGAAAGGTGTTCAGGTGTTGCTGCGCCAACACCGTCGTTGGCACGAGCACCGCGACCTGCCGACCGCCTTGCACCGCCTTGAACGCGGCCCGGATCGCCACCTCCGTCTTGCCAAAGCCGACATCACCGCAGATCAGCCGATCCATCGGACGGGCCCGCTCAAGATCCGCCTTGGTCTCCTCGATCGCCCGGAGCTGATCCCGGGTCTCGGTGTAGGGAAAAGAGGCTTCGAACTCCTTCTGCCATGCATTGTCCGGCGGAAACGAGAAGCCGGGCTGCGCCTCCCGCGCCGCGTGGATCCGCAGCAGCTCCGCCGCCAAATCCACCGTCGCCCGCTCCGCCGCCTGCCGCGTCTTCTCCCACCGGCCCGAGCCACTGCGGCCCAGCTGCG
>CAZEJZ010000173.1:0-6361 GCA_964512415.1 uncultured Opitutaceae bacterium | reverse complement strand
CGCCCGGGTGGCCGCCGAGAGCTGGACCCCGGCCGGGATGGCCACCCTCGGCCGCGAGGGCGTGGCGTGCACGCTCGTCGTACTCGTCGAGGCGCTGGGGAGCACGCCCCAGGACGCCGGCGCCAAGATGTTGGTCACCGCGCAGGGACTCGACACCGGAACGGTCGGCGGCCGCAAGGTCGAAGCCAAGGCGATCGAACTCGCGCAGGAGATCCTCGCGGACCCGGCGGCCACGCCGCGTTTCGTGAACTGGGTCTTGAAGCAGGACGTCGGCATGACCTGCGGCGGATCCGTGAAGCTGTACTTCGAACCGCAAGGAGGCACGGGCGCGGCGGCGCGCTGGCCGATCTGGATTTTCGGTGCGGGCCACGTGGTCCAGGCGCTGGTGCCGGTGTTGGCGCCGCTGGACTGCCAGTTGACAGTGGTGGATCCGCGGCGCGACTGGCTGGACCGCCTTCCCCGCACGCCCCGCGCGCGGTACGTGCAACATGACAACCCGGCGGATCTCGTGCCGGAGATGCCCGAACAGGCTTTCCTGCTCTGCCTCACGAAAGGCCACGCGAGCGACCGGCCGGGGTGCTGCTCCACGAGCCGGGCGAGATCGTCCGGAACGCCGAGCGCATCTACGTGCAGGTGGTCGTCACGCGAATGATGCCGCTCGGCAACGTCACCCAGATCACCGAGCAGGAACGGGCGGTGGTCGCCGCCTGGGTCAAGGCGGGGGCCAAGATTGACTGAGCGGACGGCGTTGACGGCATGCCTCGCGCGTCTTTGCTGTCCGCATGGGCGATGCCGCACGCTACGACGACGAGATTGTCATTTCCTGGCCGGAACTGCACCGCGATGCGCGGTACCTTTCCGCCCAACTCCATGAGCGGGGGGGATGGTCGGGGATCATCGCAATCACGCGCGGCGGCCTCGTGCCCGCGGCACTCGTCGCGCGCGAGCTGGAAATCCGCCTGATCGACACCGTCTGCCTCGCCAGCTACGGGCTCGCCGCGGCCGGCGGAGCCGAACAGCAGCAGAGTGCGGTCAAGGTCTTGAAGGGCGTCGCCGGTGATGGCGAAGGCTACCTCCTGATCGATGACTTGGTCGACACGGGACGCACCGCACAGGTCGTCCGCCAGATGCTGCCGAAGGCTTACTTCGCGACCCTCTATGCCAAGCCCGCGGGACGGCCGTTCGTCGACACCTGCGTGAAGGAGTTCAAGCAGAACAAGTGGATCTACTTCCCGTGGGACATCGACTACCGTTTCTCGCGGCCGATCAAGGACAGCGGGCGCCTCGGACGCGCCCGCGACTCCTGAGGGGGTGAACGCCCCCCGTGGCCGGTTCAGAGCGGCTCGAACAGTGGCACGATCCGCATGCCGAGCACATCGACGAGGCCTTTGTCGGTCAGCCGGAGTTCCGGGATCACCGAGAGGGGCAGCAGGTTGAATCCCATATAGGGCACGAGGCACCCGAGGTCACTCCACGCACGCTTGAGCGCCGTCGTCTCCTCGGCCACCACGGTGGCGCGGCGGTCGGACAGGAGGCCGGCGATCGGCAGGGCAACGCTCGCGAGCACCTTACCGTCGCGCACCACGCACACGCCGCCCTTGAGCTTTTTGAGCGTGGCCTGGGCGAGTTGGAGGTCCGCCTCGTTGGTGCCAACGAGCACGATGTTGTGCGCGTCGTGGCCCACGCTGCTCGCCACCGCACCGCGACGGAGGCCGAAGTCCCGCAGCAGTCCGTAGCCGACGCCGCCGCCTTTGCCGTGTCGCTCCACCACCGTGAGGAAGCACACCGGATGCGCCTTGAAGTGATCCTCCCAGGAGGACGCGACGGGCAGCGGCAAGCGATCGTGGGCCGTGAGAATTCCCGGGGGCACGAGCCGGATCACGTTGGCCGTGACCGGCGTCGTCGGCAACTCGGGGGTCAGCCGCAGCTTCCTCGGCAGCTTCACCGTCTGGTAGGCCGCACGGGGATAGCGATACCGCCGGGTGAGCGCGCGCTCGAGGAGCGGCGTCGTCTTGCGATCCTCGACCACCAGCGCGCCGCCGTACCAGGTGTTGCGCACCTCGAGAGCGTCGTTGAGCAGGACCAGGTCAGCGCGCCGAGAGGGCCCGAGGCCGCCGAATTCGCCGTCGAGGCCGTAGCGCGTCGCGGGATGCAGCGAGCCGCAGCTCCACGCCGTCGTGGCGGCGAGACCCGCCGCCCGCGCCTGTCGCACCACCCAGTCCAGTCCGAAGAGAAAAAGGTCGTCGGCATCTCGGTCGTCGGTGCAGACGCACACGCGCTTCGGATTGGCGCCGAGCTCGGTCACGGCGCGGATCGCCTGCGGCAGCGAGTGCCAGGGCGTCTGCGGGTTTCCTCCGCGGAGGAAGATCCAAAGGCCGTTTTCGAGGAAGTCGTTCGCGATCTCCCGGTCGATCGATTCATGGGTGTCGGTGATGCCACTCGCCGCACCCGCCGCGACGAACTCGCGTCCGTAGATGTGGCCGCACACCGGTCGACCCCGGCGCAACGCCTGGGCGAGGATCGCATGGCTTCGCGCATCCCCTATCGCGACGGAAATGTAGTCCATCTTCTCACCCAGCGCGACCGCCTCGGGCCAGCGGTCAAAGAGGCGGCCGATCTTTCCCGGCGTGAGGTCGCCGCCGGCCGTCTCCAGCGCGGCGTTGGTGGCGGGCACCGTGCTCGGAACCGTCAGGTAGACGGAGAGCGGCGCCCGCCGCGCGTCCTCCAGCATCCACTCAATGCCGGCGACGTCGCAGACGTTGCCGATCTCGTGCGAATCGCAGAACACGGTGGTCGTGCCGTTGCGCAACGCCGCCTCGGCAAACGCGCACGCGGTCATCATGCTGCTCTCGATGTGCACGTGCGGATCGACGAGGCCCGGGGCGACGATGCCGCCCTGCGCATCGTACACGGACGTGCGTCCGCCCAGGCCGCTGCGCGCGAAGGTCCCAGCGGGCTGCACCACCGCGATCCGACCGCCCTTGACCCACACCTCGCGATCCGGGTGGATGCGTTCGGTGTAGGTCGAGAGCACCCGGGCGCCGGTGATCACAAGGTCGGGCTCCGCACGTCCCATCGCCACGGCGGCGAGCGCCTGCGTCATGGTGTGGAGCGGAGCGACGGAGAAACGGGTGAGTGGAGTGGGCATGGAAATCGGGCTCAGAGTTCGTCGACGACCTGACGCAGCACCCGGACCGCGATGCCGGATACGGACGCCTCGTTGTCGTCGATGGGATTGGCCCCGTGCTGCCCGCCAGCAAGGTCGCTGAGGCCGCGCACGATCAGGATCGGCGTGCGGTTCGCCCAGGCCACGTGCGCCAGGGCCGTCGACTCCATGTCCGTGCAGCGGGCCTGCCACACGCGGAACACCCACTCGCGATACGCGGCGTTGTCGAGGAACACGGCGCCGGCCACCCCGGTGCCTCCGACACTCACCGCGATCTCTCGACCCGCCTTGCGCTGCGCGGGCAGGCGCGGGATCGCGCGGCGCGCTGCGGCCAACAGCGCCGGATCCGCCGGGAACGCCGGCATCGTGACGAAGTCCTTTTCCCCCTCCCGGATCGCGGTCACGTCGTTGGGGAAGATCATGCCGAAGTTCTCGTAGGTCGCCTTGAAGTAGTCGGGGCGCACATAGCCGCCCTTGCCGTCGGGATTCAGGTACGCGGATTCGGCGTGGTAGGCCCACTGCTCCGGGATCACGACATCGCCGATGTGGAGCGCCGGATCGGTGCCCCCGGCGACGCCGGCAAACAGCACAGCGGTGATCGGGAAACGATCGAGGGCGAGCTGCAGTTGATAGGCGGCATTGACCAGGCTGACGCCGGTGCGGAAGACCACGATGTCGAACCGACCATAGCGCCCGCGCCAGTAGGTGAGCCCCTTGATCGACGTCTGGGTGAACCCGTTGGCCTCGCTGACCCCAAACTCCTGATGGAGCGCATTGATTTCCGGAGGATAGGCGGCACAGAGCGCCAGCAACGCCCGGGGTTCCTGCTCCGCCGCGAAGGCGGGCAGCAGCACCACCGCCAGAAGGAGACCCGCCGGGCGGACGCGGGAGCGAACGAGCGAGCACACAAGGAGGAGGAGAGCGGGAAGACGCATGCGACGTCGAAGGGAGCACGTCGGGTGCCACCCGCACAACCATTTCGTGCAGGATGTAGGTTCCGTTGGCATCAGAATAGCTTTGCTCCCCTGCCCGCGTGCGCCTCCCGTAACTGCACCCCGACTGCCCCGATGCTGAACCGCCTCTTCCACCTCAAACAGAACAACACGACGGTCGGCCGCGAACTTCAGGCCGGCCTGACGACCTTCGCGGCGATGGCCTACATCCTCGCGGTCAATCCCGCGATCCTCGCGAACACCGGCATGGAGAAGGGCGCGCTGGTGACCGTGACGGCGCTGACCGCCGCGATCGCGACCGGCCTGATGGCGCTTCTCACGAACTACCCGATCGCGCTCGCGCCCGGCATGGGGATCAATGCCTTCTTCACCTTCACCATCGTGCTCGGGAAGGGCGTGCCGTGGTCGGAAGCCCTCGGCATGGTGTTCGTGAACGGCGTGATCTTCCTCGCGCTGTCGGTGACCGGGATTCGCGAGAAGATCATCGAGGCCATTCCCCATGCGCTGAAGATCGCCGTCACGTGCGGCATCGGCCTGTTCATCGCGTTCATCGGACTGAAGAACGGCGGAGTGATCGTGGCGAACCCCGCCACGTTCGTCTCCCATGGCAACTTCGCGTCCGGACCGGTGGCGCTCTGCCTGTTCGGCGTGATCCTGACCTCGATCCTCGTCGCGCGACGCGTGACCGGAGGGATCGTGATCAGCATCGCGGTGGTCACGCTGCTCGGCCTCTTCATTCCCGGCGAAGGCGGGCGCGCCGTCACGGAGCTCCCGGCCCGGTTGATCGACTTGCCCGCGTCCCCCGACCCGATCTTTTTCAAGCTGACCTTCGGCTTCCTCACCAACGCCAACGCCCTGCTGCTTGCCCTGCCGCTGATCCTGACGCTGCTGCTCGTCGACATGTTCGATAACATCGGGACCCTGATCGGCGTCACCAAGCGCGCGGGATTCCTCCGGCCGGACGGCACGTTGCCGAAGGCCGGACGCGCCCTGGTGGCCGACTCAATCGCGACGTTGCTGAGCGCGCTCTGCGGCACGTCGACCGTGGTCAGCTACATCGAATCCGCCTCCGGCGTGGAGGCGGGCGGGCGCACGGGTCTCACCTCGATGACGACGGCCGCGCTGATGCTGCTGGCGCTGTTCTTCACGCCCTTGATTCTGATCATTCCGGCGGCCGCCACGGCGCCCGCACTCGTCATCGTCGGGGTGTTCATGATGCAGTCGGTGACGGAGATCGACATGAGTGACTTCCGCATCGCGCTGCCGTCCGTGCTGACGCTGCTCGCGATCCCGCTCACCTTCAGCATCGCGGAGGGCATCGGCCTCGGCTTGATCGCCGCCGCCCTGCTCGCGATCGGCCTCGGGCAACCGAAGCGGATGACGCTCCTCGGCTACGTGATCGCAGCGATCTTCTTCGCCCAGTTCTTCCACATCTGGCCCTTCCGCTGATCCTCGGTCCACTAGGCTGGTCGATTAAAGTCAACCGATCGGCACTCGTGGCGCGCAGACCGTTCCGAGATAAACGAGGCTGGGCTCGGCCCAGCCTCGTGACGAAGGAGCTACGGAAACGTTCCGACTAGAAGCTGTACCGCACGTTCAGCTGCACCTGGGTGCCCGGGAGGGGCAGAATCGAGGCGTTGCCGTAAACGGCATTGGGCGGAGCCCAGTTCTTCTGGTCGGTCACGTTGCTGACGCTCACGCGTGTGCCCCACTTCTTCGTGTTGTATGAGACGCCGGCGTCGAGTTGGTACTGCGTCGGGATGACCAACGTGCCTGCGAAGTTGTTGTTGATCGGGCTCGTGACCACGATGTTTGAGTTCACCCCCCAGCCGTTGTTCATCGTATACGAAACCAGCGCGTTGAAGAGGTGCCGCGGAAGTCCGGACACGCGCCCCTCGGTGGACTTCGAGTTGAAGAACTGACCCACGCCACCGTCGGACTGGAAGCCCGCCGAGGACTTGGCGTCGACCGCCGAGTAGGACAGCGTGCCGTAGAAGTTCTTGTTCGGCTGGTAATTCAGCTCGGCCTCGAAGCCCTTGGAGCGGAACCGCTGGATGATCGTGCTGCTGGTGCTCTTGAACGTGCGCTTCTGGTCGAAGACGGCGAAGTTCAGGAACAGCTTGCTCTGCATCAGCGCGTACTTGGTGCCCAGCTCAATCAGCTCGCTTGGCTGAAGGAAGTTGTCCCTGAACAGGGCGGTGCCGGCCGCGTTCCAGCCGGTGATGCCGCCGCCGTTGCCGAC
>CAZEJZ010000172.1:0-6369 GCA_964512415.1 uncultured Opitutaceae bacterium | reverse complement strand
GGGGGGGGGCGGGGGGGGCGGCAGGGAACGTCGGGGAGGAGGTGGCTCCTCCATGGCGCGCTTGATCTCCTCCTCGACCCCGCTCGTCGCCTTCTTGAATTCGCGGATGGACCGAGCGAGTCCCCGCGCGAAGTCGGGCAGGCTCTTTCCCCCAAAAAGCAGCAGCACAAGCACGAAGATCAGCAGCAGTTCCGGGCCACCGATGTCTCCGATGAGTGCGAATACGGAAGGAATCATGGATGAAACCATCATGCGCGAGGGATCGGGAGGGTGCGCCAGAGTTGCGTCGCAGGCAAGCCTCGGGAAGACGCGGCAAAAGACGTGCGCGGCCGGATCAGGCGATGGTGACCGCCACGCTGAAGGTGCGAGTTTGGCGGGGCGGCACCCAGTGTAGGCCGACCCCGTGCTCGGCGGCGTTTGGAGGCCCCATCCACGGTTCCACGCAGTAGTACGGGGCGTCCGGAGCACCCGACCAAGTCACGATCGTGGCCTCCGGGGATGGCACGGGTTGAGTGCCGATTTCAACCCGGACCTCGCCCGAGGTGCGGCGCGGGCCGAAGACCACGGTGTTCTGGCGTAGGCCAAGATGGATGGCGTCGACCAGTTCCGGCCGATCCAAGGGCTCCTCAAGCCCGAACGTAGGTCCCGGAACCAGCTGACCGGATGGATCCTGGCGCACCGTGCGGGTGGCCGGAATTCGGATGCCGTAGTCGGCCCGGCGGAGTCCTTCCTCCCACGGAACGGTGAAATAGAAATGGTGACCGGCGCTCCACGGGATGGGTCGCTGATCCCGGTTTTCGAGCGAGAACTCGCAGGAGAGTCCGGTCGCCGCGAAGCGGTAGGTCACGGCGAATTCGTAGGTGTACGGGTAGGCCTCTTGGGCTGCCGCGTCGGGCTCAAGGACCGCCGTGAAGCCGAGTTCGTGGCTGTGCGTGATCCGGAATTTGCCCTGCCGAGCGATGCCGTGCATGGGCATGGGTCGGACCCGGCCCTCCGGGTCCTTCCACTGGTGAATGGCTCCCTGATGGAAGGTGCGGGCATTGAACGGGAAAAGAATCGGGTTGCCGCCCCGGACCCGCGCGACTTCGTCCAGCGTGGTCAGCTCCGGCCAGTAGATGACGTCCCGCACGGTGCCGTCGGCGTAGGTGAGGCTCCAGTTGAGCAAACGCGCGCCGAGCTCAGGGAGCGCCAGAAACGTGGAGGCTCCAACCCTCCAGCGGCGAAGGGTTTGGCCTAGGTACGGCACCGATTCCATGGAGCGGGAGAATAGGAGCGCACCGCGTCGTGCGCCATGGCAATTATCGGAAAGACGGGACCTTTTTGGAGTCTCGAATACTTGCGCGCCAGCAGAACCGGAAATACGCTACCAAGATGTCGGTTTCGTTCCCGTCGGCGCGCGTGCTGGCCACGTTTCTCTTGGCCGTTCTTCTCCCCGTCCTCGTAAAGGCCGGTGGGGCAACGGCCTCGGCGTCCCCCCAAGCTCCGGCGGATCCGGTAGCCGTGGCAGCGGAAAAGGCGGCTCCGCCCGCTGCGGCGCTCACGGCGGCCCCGACCCGCGTGATGGTAATCCCCGTCCGGGAGGAAATCGCGACGCCGATTCTTTACATCATCCGGCGTGGCTTGAAGGAGGCGATCGAGCAGAAGGCGGACGTGGTGGTGCTCGACATGAAGACTCCCGGCGGCGCCCTTGATGTCACCTTCGAGATCATGGAGGCGCTCGGGCGCTTTCCGGGACGGACGATCACCTACGTGAACACGGAGGCGATTTCGGCGGGTGCCTTCATCTCGGCGATGACCACCGAGATCTGGTTTGCCCCGACGGGCGTGATCGGCGCAGCGGCCCCCGTCATGGCGACCGGTGGGGAGATCGATGCGTCGATGAAACAGAAGATCGTCAGCTACCTGCGCGCCCGGGTCCGGGCGGTTTCCGAAGGGAAGGGCTACCGGGGTGAAGTGATTTCGGCGATGATCGACGCCAATTATGAACTCAAGATCGGTGACAAGGTCATCAAGCCCAAGGGTGAACTCCTGTCGCTGACCGCGACTGAGGCCAACGCGCGCTATGGCGATCCGGCGCAGACGTTGCTGGCCGCGGGAACGGCGGCGACGTTGGACGAGCTGCTGACCCAGAAGCTGGGCGCGACCGCTGAGTCCACGCGGAGGCTGGAAGTGACGTGGTCGGAGGAATTCGCCGTGCTGCTGAATTCGCTGCGGCCCCTCCTGCTCGGGCTGGGACTCCTCCTGGCCTTCATCGAGTTCAAGACTCCGGGCTTCGGTATCTTCGGCATTTCCGCCGCGGTGTTGCTCGCGGCCGTTTTCTTTGGGCATTACATCGCGGGCTTTTCCGGACACGAGCCGGTGTTGGTTTTCGTGCTCGGCCTCCTTGCGGTCATGGTCGAGTTGATCTTTTTCCCCGGCGTGGTGGTGGTCGCGGCGGGCGGACTCCTGCTGATGCTGGGTTCGTTGGTCTGGTCGATGGCGGACCTCTGGCCGAACGAGCCGATCACGTTTTCCCCCGAAGTGTTTCTTGAGCCGGTCGCCAACCTGATGGCTGGTCTCGGCGTCTCGGTCGTTCTGGGTCTGCTGCTCGCGCGCTTCCTGCCGCGGGGCTGGATCTGGGACCGCATGGTGCTCGCGACCAGCGTGGCCGGTGCGGCGCAGGCTTCCGGGAGCGCACCGGAGGTCGTTGGCTCGGTGCCGAGCTTGATCGGCGCTCGAGGAGTGGCCGTCACCGCCCTCTACCCGAGTGGGCAGGTGGAGGTGGATGGGCATCGCTACGAGGCCCGCCTCGCGGTGGGCTCGGTCGACCGCGGGGCCGCGGTCGTCGTGCGGTCGCGTTCGGAGTTCGGGCTGGTCGTGGAGGCGATCGAGTCATGAACGCGATCACCCTGCTCTTCACTGCGGGCATCATCCTCCTCGCGTTCGAGGTCTTCGTGCCCGGCGCGATCCTCGGCATCATCGGGGCGGTCGCCCTGTTCGCCGGAGTGGTGATCGCGTTCGTCACCTACGGCGTGGGCGGCGGGCTGGCCGCCGCCGCGATCGCCGTCGCCCTCATCGGGCTGATGCTCTTCATCGAATTCGTGGTCCTGCCGCGCACGGCGCTCGGGCGACGCATGTTCCTCGAAGCCGCCATCACCGCGAACAGCCAGGAGGCGCCGAATGAGTCCGAACTCGTGGGCCGAGCTGGTCGCGCGCTGACGCCGCTCGTGCCGTCCGGCTTCGTCGAAGTGGACGGTCGCCGGTACGATGCCTTCAGCCGCTCCGGGCCGCTGGCCAAGGGCGACGCGCTCCGCGTGGTCGCCGTCGAAAGTTTCCGTGTCATCGTAACCAAATCCTAACTCCCATGGACGTCCTCCGCTCTTCGTTCTTCTGGTTGGTGCTGATCCTTATCCCGGCGCTGATCGTTCTCTTCATCATTCTGTCGTTCTTCAGCGTCTGGCTGCGCGCGTGGCTGGCCGGTGCGTACGTCGGCTTCATCGATCTCGTCGCCATGCGACTCCGTCAGGTGCCCTACGGGCTCGTGGTGGATGCACGCATCACCGCCAAGAAGGCGGGCATCGACGTCGGCATCGACGCGATCGAGGCGCACTTCCTGGCGGGCGGTAACGTCGTGCCGACCATCCATGCGATCATTGCGGCCCAGAAGGCCGGCATCGCGTTGAGTTGGCAGCGGGCGTGCGCCATCGATCTCGCGACCAAGGGATCCGGCAAGAGCGTCGCGGAGGCCGTGCGGACGTCGGTCGACCCGAAGGTGATCGATTGCCCCAATCCCGAGGGCGGTCGCTCCACCATCGACGGCGTCGCGAAGGATGGCATCCAGGTCAAGGTCAAGGCGCGCGTCACGGTGCGCACCAACCTCGATCGTTTCGTGGGTGGCGCGAAGGAGGACACGATCATTGCCCGCGTGGGCGAGGGCATCGTCACGACGATCGGCTCCGCCGAGAGCTACAAGGCCGTGCTCGAGCTTCCGGACAGCATTTCCAAGACGGTGCTTTCGCGCGGCCTCGACGTCGGGTCCGCGTTCGAGATCCTCTCGATCGACATCGCCGACGTCGACGTCGGTGAGAACGTCGGCGCGAAGCTGCAGGTCGCGCAGGCCGAGGCGAACAAGAACATGGCTCAGGCCCAGGCGGAAATTCGTCGCGCCGCGGCGGTGGCGCTTGAGCAGGAGATGAAGGCGCGCATCCAGGAGATGCAGGCCAAGGTGGTCGAGGCGCAGGCCCAGGTGCCGCTCGCCATCGCCGAGGCGTTCCGCACCGGCAAGCTCGGGGTCATGGACTACTACAAGATGGAGAATGTGCAGGCCGACACGGCGATGCGGCAGACGATTGCCCAGCCGGAGGGGAAGAAGTAGTCGCGGGATCCAGTGACGCCGGTCCTTCGCGGGCCGGCTCCCCTCATGGATTGGATCTTCGATCACTTTCAAGTCCTGATCGCGATCGCCGGTGCGATCGCGTACTGGCTGAATCAGCGTCGGCGCGAGCGCAGCGGCGAGTCGGCCGACTACGATGGCGATGGCATTCCGGAGACGCCGCCCACGGTGCGTCGATTGGATCCGAACGAGCCGGATCCGGCCGAAGCCGAGCGTACGCGTCAGATTCAGGAGGAAATCCGGCGGAAGATCCTCGAGCGGCGGGCCGGCGGGGAAACGGGGTCACCCCACGTTCCGCCGCTGTTGGTGCCCTCGACCCCGGGTCGGGCTCCGGAGATGTCCCCGTTGGAGGAGTCGCCGCGGGCGCCCCGCCCGGTGGCGCAGGAACCCATGGGCGAGTTGTTGCGGCGCATGCTGGATCCCCAAGCCGAGGCGCGCGCTGAAGAGGAACGCCTCAGCCGGGAGCGCCAGCGCGCGCTGCAGGAACAACTGCAAGCCATGGAGGAACAGAGCCGCCGGGAGCGTGAGAAGCTGGCGGCCCTGACGGCGACGCTCCGGGCTCCCGCCGAACCGGCCTCAACCGGAGCCTCTTCGGGGGCAAGCCGGCCGCGGGATCACTCGCTTGGCGAGGTGCTGCAGGATCCGCGCGGTCTCCGCCGCGCGGTTCTCCTGCGCGAGGTGCTCGGTGCTCCGGTCGGACTGCGCTGAAGGGTGGGCGCGCTGCGCTTGACTCGACCCGGTCTGCCCCGACTCCACGTCCCCCGCCTTGGGTGACGACGTCCTTTCTTGTCTCGCGCATGCCGCGAGGCCGGCCCCGTGGCTCGGCGTATCCTCAGTGGGCCTACGGCCCCTTGATCACGGCTGAGCGCACGGGCTGACCATCCTTGCCGGGCGGCATCGGATGGCGGCGCTTCGCGATTTCCAGTTGCACGGCTTCCGGGGGATTCGCCTCGATCTGCAACTGGCCGCGGTGCGGAATCGTCTTCTGCTCACCGGCGGCGAGCCGAGTGCGGAGCAGGATCTTGCCTTCCGACACTTGGGTCACCGTGACCGCCGCCGGAGCCGACGCGAAGATCGTGAGCGTGGGCTCGCCCGCCACGGGCTCCACCACGATGTTGGCCGGCGCGGCCGGGCCTGCCGGGGCGCGCGCGGGAGTGTCCGACGCGAGAAAGCGGATTCCGAGGACGAGGAGCAGCACCGCGACGCCGAGAAGGCCGACCGCCATCACGCCCTTGATGACCAAGGACCGATCGATCTGCGGTCCCGCACCCGCGCGCGGCCGGAAGGTCGCGGGATTATTTTCATCGCTGGAAACGGCACCCGGGCCCGGAGGTTCCGCCGAGCCCGTTGGGCCGGCCCCGTCCTCGCGGCCGGCGGGTTTCGCCGTCGCGACGGAAAGATCCATCCGCCCCAAGCTTTCGCGTTGCAGGCCCCGCCCCTTGGTTTCGCCGAGACCCAGCGCCTTGTAATCTCCGACGATCTTGTCCGCCGGCAGCTTCAGGAACAGGGAGTAGGTCTTGAGAAAACCGCGGACGTAGATTTCCGGCAGACGCAGGTCGAACTGGTTGCTCTCAAACTTGTGCAGGTACTCGCCGCGGATCTTCGTCGCTTCCGAGGCTTCGCGGATCGACACACCCTTCCGTTTGCGGGCTTCTTCCAGGCGTTCGCCGATCGTCTGCATGGGGCTCAGTAAGGGGAAATGATGGGTGGAGGAAAGTCGGAAGTCGAGCAGCCCAGCGGGTTTCGCGAAGAACGAAAACGGCTGGCGACCGCCCGGAGAGGCGGGTCTGGCCAGCCTGCTGCTAAAGATTGTCGAGATCGACCAGGATCTCCCGCGGGCTGGAGCCGTTCTCCGGTCCGACGATTCCCTTGTCCTCCATGAGGTCCATGAGTCGGGCGGCGCGGGTGTAGCCGATCCGCAACCGTCGTTGGATCATTGAGGTGGAGGCGCGCCGGGTGGACCGGAGCACATCGAGCGCCTGCCGGGACAGTTCCTC
>CAZEJZ010000171.1:0-6405 GCA_964512415.1 uncultured Opitutaceae bacterium | reverse complement strand
CTCCACCCAAGCGTCTCCCACCATCAACGGGGCGAGCCGGCGGCAGATCGCAAGTCCCAGGCCGGTGCCGCCGAACTTTCGCGAGGTCGAGGCATCTGCCTGGGTAAACGGCTGGAAGAGCAACCCCTGCGCATCCGGAGCGAGCCCCGGACCGGTGTCGCGAATCGAGAACTGAATCCTCGCCACGCCGGTCTCGTCAGAACCCAACCACTGGCGCGAGACCTCGACTGCGATCTCGCCGCGGTCGGTGAACTTAACCGCGTTGCTCAACAAATTGGAAATGATCTGACGGACTCGGTTTTCATCTCCGCGAATCCGTGCCGGAACATCCGCGGCAACGCGCACCGAAAGCGGAAGTCCCTTCGCGGACGCCGGGCCAGCAAAGAGCGCAATCACGTCGTCGAGGCAGCGGCTGAGGTCGAACGGAAGACGCTCAAGATCGAGTCGGCCAGACTCAATCTTCGAGAAGTCGAGTACATCATTCAGAATGACGAGCAACCCGGTGCCGGACGAACGAATGGTCTCAAGCCCGTCCCGCTGCTGCTCGCTCAGTTCCCCCTCCAGCATGAGCTCGGTCATGCCGATCACGCCATTCAACGGCGTCCTGATCTCGTGGCTCATCACCGCGAGGAACGCACTCTTCGCCTGGTTCGCGACCTCCGCGGAGAGCGCCAACTCGTTGGCGCGCGCGATGGAGTCCTGGAGCTGCCGGTTGGCGGCCTCCAGATCGCTCTTCGCCTGCAGCAGGACCTCTTCAGCGTAGCGACGCTCCCGAATCTCCCGGGCCATCTTGCCCTGCGTCTCCAGCAGCACCTGACCGCTGCGTTGGAGAAGTTGCTCGGACTGCTGGGCACGAGTCAGTTGCTCCGTGAGCTCGACCCGCTGCTGGTCCAAGCGCTGCCGCGCTCGCTGCTCCGCAATGAAATGCCGATGGGCGAGACAGGCCCAGATTCCAACCAGCGTGAACTGCAATCCCATGCCGGCGGCGTGGGTCAACACTCCGGCAAGGGAGGGCTCGACACCCCGGAAGAGCATCACCGCGAGGCTCCCTGAGGGCCAGACGATGACCGCGCCATGCGCGACCACCACCAGCGAAAGCGCCGGCCACAAACTCTTCCAGTCCGCATAAATCACCAGCATGGCGGCACTGGTCAGGAAAAGGAAATGCAGCTCCGGCAGGGAGGGCACCTGATAAATGTGCAACGCGGCAAACAACTGCAGTGCGACTCCCGCCCCGGCCCGCGCCAAGAACGAGCCCGGCTTCCGCTGAGCGGGCAGCCAAAAGATCACCACCGCCAACGAAACCATCACGATGGCTTCGATCCACGTTTGCCCGACCGGCGCCAAGGCCAACGCCAGAAGCGAGTGGAAGCCAACGAACAACCGCATCCAAGCGTCGCCGCGCCGGAACACGGGCGCAAGAATCTGCGCATCGCTCAAGACTTCGCCCGTCGGCGACACCGAGCCATCCTCGGACTCCAAGGGCCCGGGTTCCGAGAGCGAGTGTCGGATGCGCTCGAAGGTGGTCACCGCTCCAACCCTCCAAAATCAAATCCCTCCGCGGCACAGCCCGGCGCGAAGGCTACAACGCCGCGGAAGCCGCAACGGGGCGCACGAAGGAGTAGTTTCACGATGTGTACATCGACCCGACGAGCGACGGATTAAGCACTTGTCGAAGACAAGACGGGGGGTAACGGCAACCGCTTCCGGACCCGGATCATGGGGCCATTCCCCGCCCCTTGCCGCTCGCCTCCAGCGCCCGCCTCAACTGGCGTCCCAACTCGCCCAGACGGCAAGGCTTGGGCACAAAGATAGGCTGACCGACCGATTCAAGCTCCGCCCGGGCCTCCGCGGACACGTTTCCGCTGAGAACAAGGACCGCAGCGTCCGGCAGGAGCCGGCGGATCGTCGGATACACCTCCAGACCGGACACCCGCGGCAGATTCAGGTCCAAAACAACGGCATCGATCCGCCCGGGATCCCCGAGCAGGAACTCAAGCGCCTCGCCCCCGTCCGCCACCGTTCGGACTCGGTACCCCTTCCCCTCGAGCGACACTCGGAGCAGCGTCCGCAGGGCCAGTTCGTCCTCGATCACCAGAATCGACTCGGTGCCAGCCGGTATCTCGGCCACCCCTCCATTCTCCCCAGAGCTGTCCGCTGACTCGCGTCCGCTCATCGGCAGGAACACCGAAAACATGGTTCCCACCCCCTCCTTGCTCTCCACGTCGATCAATCCGAGGTGATGCACCACGGCTCCGTACACCACGGAAAGACCGAGGCCGGTCCCTCCGGAGTCCTGCTTGGTCGTGAAGAAAGGTTCAAAGATGCGGGCCCGAATCCCCTCGGGCATGCCACATCCCGTATCCGCGACCCGGATCATCAAGTAGTCCTTGCGCGGATCCGCTCCCAGACGAGCCAGAGCCTCGCCGGACCGGCGACCGGTCGTCAGGGTGATCCGCCCGCCCTCCCGCATCGCGTCACGGGCATTGACACACAGGTTCAGCAGGACCTGCTGCAACTGGTTTTGATCCGCGGACAACGTGGGCAAAGTCTCGTCCAGGCGGTACTCAAAGACGATGGTTCTGGGAAAGGTTTCCGCGAACAGCCTGCCCAGCTCCACGACGAGTCGATTCACCGACACCGGGCGGAAGCTGACCTCGGCCTTCCGGCTAAAGGTGAGAATGCGACGGACCAGCCCGCCAGCCCGCTGGGATGCCGCCTGAACCTCACCGAGGTAGCGACTGAGTTCGGGATCCGCCGAGACCCTCGCGGCAGCCAGATCCGCGAAGCCATCAATGATGGCGAGAAGGTTGTTGAAGTCGTGCGCGATGCCTCCGGCCAGCGTGCCCAGGCTCTCCATCTTCTGCGACTGACGCAGTTGCTCTTCGAGGCGCTTTCGCTCGGTGATGTCCTCCCGGAGACAGAGCAGGTGGGTGATCTCTTCCGCGTGATTGCGAATGGGGGAGACCTGCACGAGTTCCCACACCGGCTGCCCCGCCTTGTAGCGGGAACACACTTCTCCCCGCCACGATTGCCCGGAACGCACGGTGCCCCAGAATTGCTGCCATTCGCCCTCGGTGGCGAAGCCCGAGCGCAACACGTCGATCCCTCGTTCGAAAATCTCCTCCAGGGTAAAGCCGGTCACCTCGGTGAATCGCGGATTCACATACTGTACCCGCCCATCCGGCATCGTGATCACCACGGCGAGCGGGGCCTGTTCCACGGCACGCGCGAGCTTCTGGAAGTGTTCCTCGGCGAGCCGGTGCTTCGTGACGTCCCGTCCGATCCCGCGAAATCCCACCAGACGATCCTCCTCGTCCAGCATCGCCGCTTCCTCCCACGCCAGCCAACGCCAGCCCTGCGCGGTCAACCACCGGCTCTCATGCGCGAGCCGAAACGGTGGACGCTGGAGGCGGCGCTGGGCGTCATTCCACACTGGCAGATCCTCGGGATGAACCAGGGCGGAGACTTCCCGCCCGAGCCATTCCCCTGCCGGTAGAGCGAATTTTCGCGCCAACGCCTGGTTCACCTCGATCACCCGGCCATCCACGCTCCGCAGGAGGGCCAACTCAGCCGAGTCGGCCCACGCCGCCAGGGAACCCGCGCGCGCCGATGCGGTCGCGCTCGAAGGAGCCGGACGGAGGAACACGAGATGAAGATCGTCGCGAGGTTCAGAGCCGCGCAGCAGTTCTTCGTGCCAAGTGACGTCTCGCCCCGTCAGAAGATCGGCCGGACTCCACTCCGAACCGATCAGCGCTCCCGCAGTGCGGCCAAAAAATCCAGCCGCGCCCGGCGAGATCCGCCGGATGCGCCGACCGGAGTCGAGCAGGACGATCGCGCCCTCCGCGGAGACTGTCGGAGAGGGTGTCATGGATCACGGCGACACGCGGAAACGACCGGGGCTCGTTCAGACCAAACCGTTGAGCACCGTGGGGAGGCGCTGGACGCTGTTGGCCAAGGCCGCGCGCGCGAGTCGGGTCTCACGCTCACCATCGCCAAAGAGAATGCGCCACCCGGGAAGACTCAGCCACGAGTCGTAAGCGATGGGCTCCACCTTCTCGAAGCCTCCGGGGATGCCAGCATAGCGAACCAGCTGGTCCGCAACCTGCACCGCGGCAGCATAGAAGCCATGCTGGGGTGCCGCTTCCGGAGCATGGTGATACAACACCGCATCCGTAATCTCGCCCGCGAGTTGGTGCCGTTGCAGATAGACCCCGCCGATTCGCGCATGATCCCAGCCGATCAACTCGCGCTCCGCCTGACAGACGTCCGCCGCCGAGCCAAACGACTGCTGCACGATCTGGCTGAACTCCGCAGGAAACGCCGTCGCCAGGACCACCTTGCCCACGTTGTGCAGGAGCCCGATGATGTAATCAGTATCGTCGTCGACGAGCAATGTGGTCGTCGCGAGAATCTCGCGCGTCATGATCGCCGATCCGATCGAGTGTTTCCACAGATCACGCCACGGCAACCGCGCTCCCGACTCCGTGAGTCGCTCCAGTTCTTCGATCACCGGCGTCGCCATCGAGAGCTCCCGAATCTGCCTGAGACCAAGGTAGAACACCGCCTCCTCGATGTTGTTCACCTTCGCGCTCAGTCCAAAATAAACGCTGTTCACCATGCGCAGGAGACGCGCGGTCAGCGACGGATCACGCCGAATGATCTCCGCAATCTGCGAGTTGAAGCTCTGTTCGGCGCTCACCAGGCCGGCCAGTGCGCGATTAATGCTTTGGAGCGACGCGAGCTTCGGGCACGCGTCGATCCGACGCATGATTTCGGCATCACTGAAGCGGGGCTGGGGTAACGGCATTGGGAGGGTGGCACGGGAGCGAAGCCATCCCGCCAAACGGGACACCTTCCCGGACACCTTCGCCAATCGGACGCTCTGCCGGCCCGATTTAGGTATTTCCCCGACCGAAAAAGCCCCCCGCGTCCACGCTCTGAGTAGAAGTCCCTACTCACGCCGACCGCAAAAGGGTCGGCAGCAACTCTGCGAGCGTGGGTGCGGCCGCCACGTTCCACCGCGACCGAAGGTCCCGCCACGCGGGATCCTCGAGTGCCTTTGCGCCCACGGCACCGGCACGAATTCCTGCCCGCCAACCCGCCTCCCAGTCGGACGGAGCGTCACCCACCATCCAAGATTCGTTTCTCACAAGGCCATCCCGGAGAAGCATTTCCTCAATGAATCGGGGGGAGGGTTTTCGGTACTCTGACGGCTGATCAGGCGCCTCGGGCGCGATGCAGATCCCGGCAAACACGGGTGCCGCGAAACCGAGCAGCGTCTCCATCCGCTGGTTCACGGCATGCACGGCACTCAGGGGAAACATCCCCCGCCCCACCCCGGATTGATTTGTGAACAAGTAGAGGCGAAATCCGGCGGCGCGCGCTTCGAGCAAAGCCTCACGAACGCCAGAAATAAGTACAACCTGCTCGGGATCACTTAAATACGGAACGTGAGCAATCAATGTTCCATCGCGGTCGAGGAACAATCCCTTGGTGGGGGGGGACGAGGAGAGCAACGGTTGCACGGCCGCGACGAGCGTTGATCTCATCGACCACTTCGCAACCGGAAAACAGGGCCGAAACAAGCACCCGCCCCTCGCCCCGCGCGAGATCGCGTCATTAACCCGCCGCGAAGCCTGCCGGGACCTGAACCCGCTCGGCACGGGTCTCGACCGCATCGAAGCGCTCGACAAGACTCGGAAAGATTTATGGCTACCGGTCGGTTTCGCAAACAAAATACCACAGCAACCGATAAGCCTCAAGGGCGATCATCAGGCGATCGCTCGCCGGAACTGTGCTCGCCTAATACTTGGCCGGTCGGGGCGCCTCTCCGCAGCGATTCGTTGCGGTTTTGCAGGTTGAATGAACGCTCTTCGAGGATCTGGCTTGAAACGCCCCCTGCGATGCCGACGCTCTGGCACGCGCGGAGGCTTTCCGGCCTCCGCTTTTCCCTTTCTGGCGACATGACCCTCACCCTCACCCTCCGCACGGCCCTCTCGCGCGCCCGTTCTTTGGCCCTTGTGGGCCTTCTCCCGCTGCTCACCGGTGGCTGGATTTCCGGGCCTCAGTCCACTTTTGAGACCCACGGACCCGTGGCCAAGACGCAACTCGACGTGTTCTACGTCACGCTGTGGGTGTCGATGATCATCTTCGTCTTGGTGGCGTCCGTCCTGGCCTATGCCACGCTGCGTTTCCGCGTTCGCTCGGGCGACTCGACCAACCAACCTCCTCCCGAGCAGAGCCACGGCAATCCACTGATCGAGATCGGGTTGATCGTCTTGTCGATCGCGGCCCTCGTGGTCATCGCGGTGCCGACGCTGCGCGCCATCTGGTTCACCTACGACGTCCCGGAAGCGGAGCGCGCGAACGCCTACGAGGTCACCGCGACCGGCTACCAGTGGT
>CAZEJZ010000170.1:0-6407 GCA_964512415.1 uncultured Opitutaceae bacterium | reverse complement strand
GCCGGTCGGTGCATAGAGCGCGGTGAGAGCGATGCCGGCGACCGCCGTGGGCAGCGCGAACGGCAAGTCAACGAGCGCGTCCACAATCTTCCGTCCGGGGAACTCGTACCGGACGAGCACCCAGGCGACGATGACGCCGAAGAGCGCGTTGGCGGCCGCGGCGGCGAGGGCCACACCGAAGGTCAGACGGTAGGAGGCGAGGACGCGCGGTGAACTGACGTGGCCCCAGAATTCTTCCCAGGACAAGCCTGCGGTCCGGATGAAGGCCGCCGACAGGGGGAGCAGCACAATCAGACTCAGGAACAGCAGCGTCGTTCCCAGCGTCAGCCCGAACCCTGGCAGCACGCGGCGACGCCGGGTGCGGAGAGTGGGAGAGGGCTCGGGGTGGGGCGTGCGCATGCCGGAGTCAGACGGTGGAGCGGCGAGGGGGTGTTAGCGGAGGTAGATCTGATCGAACGTGGCGCCGTCGGCGAAGTGATCGCGATGGGCACGCTGCCACCCCCCGAATACCTCGTCGATCGTGAAGAGCTGGATCTCCGGGAACTGCGCCGCATGGCGTCCCTGGACCTCCGCCAAGCGCGGCCGGTAGAAGTGTCGCGCGAAGATTTCCTGTCCCTCGGGCGAGTAGAGGAATTCCAGATAGGCGCGGGCGACGGCTTCGGTGCCCCGACGTTTCACGACGCGGTCGACCCAGGCCACGGTGGGTTCGGCGAGGATGCTGACCGAAGGCACGACGATCTCAAAGTCGTCGGGGCGCAGCTTGTGGGTCAGCAGCAATTCGTTCTCCCAATTGATGAGCACGTCGCCGATGCCGCGTTCCACGAAGGTGGTGGAGGCGCCGCGCGCGCCGGAGTCGAGCACTGGGACGTTGCGGTAAAGGGCGGTGATGAAGTCCCGCGCCTTTTGCGCATCCCCTCCGTTCGCACGCAGGCCGTAGCCGTAGGCGGCGAGGTAGTTCCAGCGTGCGACGCCCGAGGTCTTGGGATTCGGGGTGATGACCGCGACTCCCGAGCGGACTAGGTCGGACCAATCGCGAATGCCCTTCGGGTTTCCCTTCCGGACGAGGAAGGCGAGGGTCGAGTAGTAGGGGGCGGAGTTGTTCGGCAGGCGCTTTTGCCAGTCGGCGGGAACGAGGCGGGCGTTCTGGTGCAGGGCGTCGATGTCGAAAGCGAGCGCGAGCGTCACGACATCGGCCTCCAGGCCATCGATCACGGCGCGGGCCTGCTTGGAGGAACCGCCGTGGGACTGGCGGATCGACACGGTTTCGCCGGTCTTGGCCTGCCAGTGCGCGGCAAAAGCGCGGTTGAATTCCACGTAGACCTCGCGGGTCGGATCGTAGGAGACGTTGAGGAGTTCGATGTTCTTCGCGAGTACCGAGGCACCGGAGAGCAGGAGCGCGAGCCCGAGGGCGAGCACCGTGGAGTAAAGTCGCGGGGACATGGAGCGGGAGGTGGTAGACGGGTACGAGGGTGGGAGGGAAGAGTCGAATCAGTAGCGGAGTTGGACGCGGGTCAGCAGGGCCTTTTCCGCCTCTTGGGTGACCGGGCCGGACGCTCCGCCGGTGAAGCGCGTGTGCTCAAGATTGAGCGAGGCTTTGACGTTGCGGTTGAGGTACCAGTTGAGGCCGAGCGTGGTGCCGCGCGCCTCGGATGCCGAAGTGGCGGGATTGGCAAACCAAGTGGTCGAGCCGCCGGTGAAAGCCTCGTCGCCGACGCGCAACCGCCCGTGTCGGATCGCGGCTTCCCATGCCCCCCACGTGCCGTCGGACCAAGAGAATGCGGTCCTCGGCGTGACGCCACGGAGGCTGGCGTCCTCGCCGGTGAGCACCCACTGTGCCCCGACGAACCACGCGCGGGTGGTGACATCCCGCGGCGCGCCGGTCCGGGTGAGCGTCTGGCGGGAGGAGACGTGGGAGCCGATAACCCCGAAGGATCCTAGATAGTAGTGAAACTGGGGTGACACCCGCTGATGTTGACCAGCGTTGACCACGCCCGGGGCCCAGCTGAAGAACGTCTGCTGCGCGTGGGTCCGCAGTACGGCGGGTGTGCCCACGTTCTGCTCCCCCGTGGTCACCGCAAGACCCAGGCCCAGCCCCTCGAGCGCGCCGCCATCGTCCTTGAAAGGTTGGGCGAAGAGGCGAGCGGCGAGTTCCTTCGCGTCGTCAGGATCGACGATCGAAGTGCCGCCGTCCGGAACGCCGTTCTGCAGCGCGAGCTGGTAGCTGAGATGGCCCTCGCTCAGCTCTCCGAACACTTGCACACCCAGGTCGCGGTTGGGGCCGAGTGAGGTGGGGTAGGCGCGCTCGATGAAGAGCAAGTCGGTCTGCGAAACGAGACGCTCGAAATCAAACGGTGTCTTGGTCTTGCCCACCAGAAGGTTGAACGCAGGGCTGTGCGTGTACGTCGCGTACGCGTCGAGCAGGTTGAAGTTGGATGGCGCAAAGTCGGGCATGATTCGGAAGGCATACTTGGTCGCCAAGGTTCCCTCGAAGCTGGGCCGCAGGCGCCGAATCAGGAACGTGTCGTTGCCCTCGATCTGATCGCCGAGGAAGAAACGTCCATCGACCTGGATGTTGGCACGGATGCGAAGCTGGAAACCGCGGTCTGCACTGGTGATCGAGAAGCCGCCGGGCCCCGCAGCGACCGTGGGGGTGTTCTTGGCAGCGGTGGCGGCCGCTTCATCCCGCAGCTCCTGCTGTCGTTCAAGGATGAGGATCTTCTGCTCGAGCGCACGGAGCTGGTCGCGCAATTGAGCGAGCTGTTCCGTGGAGGCATTGGCTCGGCCCAGCGGGAGCGTGCCGAGCAGGAGAAGCGCCAGCAGCGCGAGGAATGCGGTGCGGGCCGAGGACGAAGGCATGGGAGGTGGAGCGAGGTCCGTGCTTCCCGCGGTCAGGTCAGGAGAAAAGGAGAAAGGCAAAGGCGTCCGCACGCTCGTGCGCGGGGCAATAGGGTCGCTGACGCGGGGCTACGTCAGCCGCGTGCGCTCGGTCAGGTCGATCTGCGTGACCCGCCCGTCGTGGATCGTCAGCAGAACGCTGCCGAAGCGGAGCGTCTGGAGCCGGGGTTCAAGCCACTGCAGCCACGGTGGCGGAAGCTTCTTTTCGCCGAGCGGGGGAAGGTTGGCGTCGCTGGGGTGAGTCGGGTTCATTGCTGATCAACGAAATGTAGATTGAAATGATAGGAAAACAACAAGTCGAAAAAATAGCATTTTGCCTAACTTACCTTTGATTTGTCATAAAATGCTCGATGAAAGAAGCTAAGGTCTATCCTCGCCCTGCGAACTTATCGGCTGTTCTTCCGGCGCGGATCCTCTCGCGCTCCGCCGCTGGTGGCGTCTTAGGCTCGACGGCGTTCGTCTGCATTGACGCTCCATCTCCTGAGCGCGAGGGTGCGCAGATGAGCCTTTTGTTTCCGCTTGGGGTCCGCTGGCGTGCGTTGCGGTTCGTGGCGCTGATCGGCGCGGTTCTTCTCCCTGCGCTGTCCGTGTCCGCGGGAGACGCGTTTTTCGCCTTCGACAACGGGGTGGGTCGGGAGCAGCGCTGGCGTCCGGCGCAGCAGGCGGCGGTCCTGCGCGAGCTGGGTTACGCGGGCATCGGCTACTCGGGCGTGAACAACCTCGAAGAGCGGGTGGCCGCGTTTGCGGCGGCGGGTCTGCGCATCTACAGCGTGTACGTCGGGCTTCAACTGGATGGAAGCCCCGACGACGCGGCGGCGATTCGCGCGGCCTTGCCGCAGCTGGGGGCGGCGAAGATTGACGTTTGGCTGACCGTGCGGGGCCGCGGGGCTGATGACGCGGCGGCGGCCCGAGCGGTGCGGGAGCTGGCGGACGACGCGGCGAAGCACGGCGTGCGCATTGTGCTCTATCCTCACAAGGGTTTCCTCGTCGCCACGGCGGAGGAGGCGCTCCGGATCGTGCGACAGGTGGAACGGCCGAACGTGGGGGTGACCTTCAATCTCGCGCATGAGATCGCGGCGGGCAATGCGGCGCGGCTGGACGCGGTCATCGAGGCGTGCGGGTCTCATCTCTTCCTCGTCTCGATCAATGGGGCGGACCCCGAGGGCGGCTGGGAGCGGGTGATTCGACCGTTGGATGAGGGTACGGTCGACGTTCGCGGTCTGCTCCAGCGACTGCGCCAGCGGGGTTACACCGGGCCGATCGGTTTGCAGTGTTACGCGATCAAGGGCGATCCGGAAACCCTGTTGCGTCGCTCGATGGCCGTGTGGCGTACGTGGTCCAAGTCCTGGTGAAGCCGGTGTTCCCCGAGGCGCGGCGCTCGGCGAGGCTCACGGGGTCATCGGACCTCGATTTTCTGACTCCACGGAAGATGGTCGGGGCGGTGAGATTCGAACTCACGACCTCTACGTCCCGAACGTAGCGCTCTACCAGGCTAAGCTACGCCCCGATCTCATCTCAAACACCCGTCCTGCGACGGGAAAGAACAGCAAAGGGGCCGGCGGCGGCGGCAGCAAGAGGAAAAGCGGGAATCCTTCTCCCGCGCGTCTTCAACCTCACGGTGAGGGAGTTGGGGTGCGCACCCGGCGCAGTTCCCAGTCGGCCGTGACGGCGACCGCCGTGGAGATTTCAGCGATGAAGCGCGGATCGAGGTCAGGGAACGCGGCCCGTTCCATCGGTCCCACCACGATCCACTGCGCGCCGCTGGCGAGCAACTGCTGGCGCGCGGAGTCGCCGCCGCGGTAGATCGTGGCCACCGCATCGGTGCGGGCGGCCATGCCGGGCACGCCATGGAGCGTCATCCCCGATGGGTTGGCTGCGACCACCCGACGACCGGCGAGGATCAGCGCCGGGTGGTTCAACTGGGGGCCCGTGAGGAGCAGGGCACCCGGGGGCGTGTGTTCGCGGATCACCTGGGCGAAGCGCTGCTCCTCGGCGTTCGAGATCACCGCGGGGCGGCGCCACTCGGAGATGATTGACTGGATGCCCGACGCGCCAATCAGCATGGCGAGGATCGCCGCGGCAGCGCGACCGACCCCGCCTGCCTGCCATGCCCGGCGCAGCCACCACGCGCAACCCGCCGCCGCGGCGAGGGCCGCCGCCGCGAAGAGCTTCAGGTTGTCAAAGAGGAAAGGTTGGAAGGCCCAGAGATACCCCAGCGGAAGCAGGAGCCACCAGCCGAGGGTTTCCCGCCGAAAGTGCTTGCCCGCGAAGAGCCACGCGGCCGCTCCGAGCGTCATCCAGACGCCCGTGTTCCAGGCCCAGTGATGAAGCATGTCAGCCCACGGCTGCGGGCCCCCGGTGCCGGTCATCCAACCGGGCGACCAACGCAGGAAGGGCGGATCGGACTGCGCGAGTTGCGTCCGGGTCCAGAGCAGCTGTGGCAACGCGAGCACCCCGCCTGCCAGCGTGGCCAGCGTCCAGCCGCTCCGGCGGCGCCACGGTGAGTGCAGCAGGAAGAGGGGCGTCACCACGCAGGTCAGGATGACCAGCGCGTGGGCGCTGACCCACGGGAGGCCGCCGGCGATGGTGCCGGCGAGCAGGAAGCCGGCGCGTCGGAGGCGTGCACCGACGATGAGATGCCGGAGGAGCAGGGCGATCCCGGCCGCGGTCGCGAGCCCGAACAGCGCGACGCGCATCGGCCAGACGATTGCGGTCGTAAGGTTGTGGAAATGAAGCCCCAGTTCCCAGTCGTTCGCGTAGTCGCGGGCCAGCAGCGCGGCGGACCACGAGGGGGAGTCAGATCCGAGCACGGCCAGCGCCGCGATCCCGAATCCGCCGGCGAGATGCCAGACCAGCAGCGCGAGGAGGCCCGCCGCGCGGGAGCGCAGCCACGAGCGCAGGAAGGCCGCGGCGGCGACGAGGAAGACGCCGGACGTGACGACGTTGCCGATCCAGAATGCGTCGGACAGCGACGCGCCCGCCGCATGCAGCCAACCCGCCTGGAAGTCGGGGAGGAACGGATACCCCAAGGGCCAGTCCGGAAGGTGCGGATAGCTCAACCGGGTGAGATTGTCCCCGTGCGCGAACGAGGTCGCCAGGGCGGCATGGAATGACTGGTCCTCCCAGCCGGCACCGGCGCTCCACAGCGCCCCGTCCCGCAGGTGCAGGCAGTGCAGCCGGTGACCCCAGGCGTGAAATCCCCCCAGCGCGAGGAGCCCGAGTGACGTCGCCGACATCACCCGCGGCATCGCCCCGATGAACACCGCACGGGTCCGCCGCCAGCGGAGCGGCGAGCGTTGGAGGGCGCGCGCTTCGAGAATCACCAGCGCCGCGAGGGCGAGAAACGTCGCGGGGATGGACGCGGCGAGACCGAGCGCGCGGGCGAAGGTGAAGGGCAGCCAGCAGGACGCGACGAGCAGGAGTGCTCCTGCGGCACCGAGCGAGGCGGCGAGGGTGAGGTGGGGCACGACGCGCCGGACGAAGACGATCTCGTCCTGCCACTCGCGCACGGC
>CAZEJZ010000169.1:0-6475 GCA_964512415.1 uncultured Opitutaceae bacterium | reverse complement strand
CTCCGCCTCGTCGCGCATGATCCACGGCGGCCTGCGCTACCTCGAGAACGGCGAGTTCCGCCTCGTCCGCGAGTCCCTGCAGGAGCGCGATCGCCTGCTCCGGCTCGCTCCGCACGCGGTGCGGCCCCTCCCCACGACCATTCCCATCTTCTCGCGCTGGTCCGGATTCAGCAACGCGCTGAAACGGTTCCTCGGACTGAGTACGCCTCCCTCCACGCGCGGGGCGGCGCTGATCAAGATCGGCCTGACGCTGTACGACGTGCTCACGATGCGACGCCGATTGCTGCCCACGCACGCATTCCGCAGCCGGAGGGAGGCGCTCGCGCTTCGGCCCGACCTTCATCCCGGCATCGTGTGCACTGCAACCTACCATGACGCACAAGTGTCGCTGCCCGAGCGACTCTGCCTCGAGGTGATCGCGGACGGATGCGCCAGCAGTCCGCGGGCGTTCGCGCTCAACTATTGCCGACTCGCGCGCGCCGACGGGGCCGCCGCGGTTCTCATCGACGAGCTGACCGGAATCGAACACCGAGTCACCCCCAAGGTCATCGTCAACGCCACCGGAGCATGGATCGACCTCGCGAACGCCAGCCTCGGGCGACCCTCCCGCTGGATCGGCGGCACGAAGGGCTCACATCTGGTGATCGACCATCCGGAACTGCTCCGGGCCTGCCGCGGTGAGCAGCTCTTCTATGAGAACGCCGACGGACGGGTGTGCATCTTCTTCCCGGTGAACGGACGAGTCCTGATCGGCTCCACTGACATCCGGATCGACAACCCCGACGAAGCGATCTGCGACGAACGCGAGATCGACTACATGCTCGAAAGCATCCGAGCCGTATTCCCCGGAATCCGGGTCGGGCGCGAACACATCCTCTCCCGCTTTTGCGGCGTCAGGCCCCTTCCCGCCAGCGACGACGGATTCACCGGCCGAATCAGCCGTGATCACTCCTGCCGGGTCACTCCCGCTGACCCGCAGCAACCCTGGCCCATCTACTCGTTGATCGGAGGAAAGTGGACCACCTTCCGCGCGTTCGCCGAGCTGGTGGGCGATCAAATCCTCCAGCAACTCGGCCGCCCACGCATCGCGTCATCGACGGACCGGCCAATAGCCGGAGAGCCACCAACGACCGACGAGAGCGAAGCGACGCTGCAGAGGATGCTGCGCAACGAAGCGGTGGTGCATCTGGACGACCTCCTCATCCGGCGCACCGCGCTGGGACTCTACACGCGGTGGAGTGAGGCGAGACTCACTGCGGTCGCCGGGTTGGCCGCACGCGAACTGGGCTGGAGCTCCGACCGTCGCGACGCGGAGATCCGGCACACCCGCGACACCCTCACCCGCGTTCACGGAGTCACCTTTACCCCCTGATTTTCCCCTCCACCATGTTCAACGCACACAAAGTCCGCCTCAACCGCTTCCTCGGCGCCGACGGCCGCTGCCTCGACGTCGCCGTCGATCACGGCGTCTTCAACGAGCACTCGTTCCTTGACGGCCTCGAGGACATGCCCGCGGTGATCAAGTCCCTCGCCGCGGCCGGTCCCGACGCCATCCAGATGAACGTGGGCCAGGCCGACGTGCTCCAGACGATCCCCGGCGCTCGCAAACCCGCGCTGGTGCTGCGCACGGATGCCGGCAACCTCTACAACGCGACCACGCACCGGGTCATGTTCAACCAGCTCGTCCATTGGGACGAACCGATCCTGGGTGCGCTGAAGCTGGATGCAGCCTGCGTGGTGTGCAACTTGCTCCTAATGCCCGGCGAACCGGATCTGCACCGGCAGACCGTGCTCAACGCCGCACGCCTGAGGGTGGCGTGTGACCACTACGGGATGCCGCTGATGATCGAGCCCTTGGTGCTCAAGCCCAACGAGGCCAAAGGCGGCTATCAGGTGGATGGGAACAAGAAGCTCATCGTCGGACTCGTCCGCCAGGCGCGCGAACTCGGCGCCGACGTGATCAAGGCTGATCCGACCGAACACGCCGAGGATTACCACGAAGTAGTGCAGGCCGCGCGCTGCCCGATCCTCGTCCGCGGGGGTGGCAAGAAACCGATCGAGACCGTGTTCCGGGAGGCCGCAGCCTTCCTCGCTCAGGGCGCCCACGGGCTCGTCTACGGTCGCAACATTTACCAGCACCCGAACCCGGCACGGATCATCGCCGCCTTCATGGCCATGATCCACGGCGGAGCGGATGCGGACCGTGCGCTGAAGATCTACGACGGAAGCAGCTAAAGTCACGGACCGGACCCATTCGGGCCCGCTCCGCCTACCCCCGACCATCATGGCGAACCCCGCGCCCACTGATTCAGCCCAACCTCCTCCGGAGAACCTCAGCCAGAAGGACAAGATCGTGTTCTCGATCGGGGGAGGGCTGCAGCAATTCAGCAACACGGCTCCCCAGTACCTCGCGAACCCGATCTTCAACCTGGCACTGGGAATGAATCCGGTGCACATCGGAATCGTCCTCGCGATCGCCCGGCTGTGGGACGCGGTCTCGGATCCGCTGGTCGGAAACTGGTCGGACAACGTGCGCACCCGCTGGGGGCGCCGCAAGCCGTTCATGGTCGCAGGCGCGATCCTGACCGGAGCAAGCTTCGCGGCCATGTGGTGGCTGCCGCGAGATGCGAGCCAGACCTTCTACTTCGGTTACTTCCTCCTCACAATCCTGCTCTTCTTCACGGGTACCACGTTGTTCACGGTCCCATGGACCGCGCTCGGAATCGCAAGTGCCCCCACCTACCACGAACGCACCAAGTTGTTCGCCTACGTCGGCGTGACCCACAAAGTCATTGGGTTCGCGACTGGCTGGCTCTACCCGTTATGCCAGCTCGCCGTGTTCCAGACCGTGCTGGACGGAGCGCGCGTCGTGGGATGCATCTGCGGCACGCTGATCATCATCGCGTGCCTGATCCCTGCGCTCACCCTCAAGGAGCCGCCCGACGCCCCCACTCCGGTGCGACAGAAACCGGAGCCGTTCCTTCACGCGATGAAGGCCGTCATCAGCAATCGCGTACTGCGGCTGTTCTCCCTCGCTTGCCTGGTGACGATGACCTCGCTGTACACGGTCTCCAGCCTCGGACTCTACATCAACATCTACCACGTCTTCGGCGGCGACAAGGTCGCTGCCGCGACGATGATGGGAATCTGGGGCACCCTGTTCAACGTACTCGCGATGGTTTCAATCCCTCCGATGATCTGGCTCTCCAACCGGCTCGGAAAACACCGCGCGATCATGCTCTCCCTCGGAATGGTGTCCGTGTCCGCAGTGCTCAAGTGGGTCCTCTATACTCCGGCGATGCCCTACCTGCAGCTCGCCACCGCGCTCCTGCACGCCCCCGGGCTCGCCGCCTATCTCATCCTCGTCACGTCCATGACCGCCGACATCGTCGACTACGATGAATTCCTCAGCGGGCGCCGTCGCGAGGCGCTGATCTCCGCCGCGAACACCTGGATCACCAAGATGGGTGTTTCGCTCTCGTTCATCATGGCCGGCTTGGTCCTGAATCTCACCGGCTTCGACGCAGCCCTCGGCGGGAACCAGGCCGACGGCACGGTCACCAAGATGCGGGTGTTCTTCTGCGCCGTTCCCGCTCTGGGCACCCTCGCGGCCATCCTGTTGCTGAGGCACTACCCCCTCACCCGGACCAAGGTCGAATCGATCCAGGAGGCCCTGCGCGAGCGCAGGCTGCAGACCTAACGCGCAGACCGAGAGCGACGAACGCGGCGTGGGCCACCACGGGCCCGCGCATGCGAGCCGCGCGAGCTACGCCTTGGTCTCCAGCGCGGCCTCGATGACCTTGCAACTCGTGCGGAGGATCTCGAGGCGGGCGTGGCGCTTGTTGTTCGCGGGCACGAGGTGCCAGCGGGCGAAGGGGTGGTCGGTCAGCGCGAGCATGTCGCCCACCGCCACTTCGTAGGCCTCCCACTTGCGGCGGTTCCGCCAGTCCTCGGCGTTGATCTTGTGCTGCTTGTACGCGGTGTCCTCCCGGGCCCGGAAGCGGCGGAGCTGCTCATCCCGCGAGATGTGCATCCAAAACTTCAGCACAATGGTCCCATGCTCCGCGAGCTGCTCCTCGAAGTCGCTGATCTCGCCGAAGGCCCGGCGCCACTCGTCCGGCCGCGCGAAGCCTTCAAGCCGCTCGACAAGCACGCGGCCGTACCAAGAGCGATCGAAGATCGTGACGTAGCCGTCGCGGGGGATCTGCCGCCAGAAGCGCCAGAGGTAGTGGTGCGCCTTCTCCTCATCCGTCGGCTTGGCGATGGGCACCACGCGGTAAAAACGCACGTCAATCGCTGACGCGAGGCGGCGGATCGCCCCACCCTTGCCCGCGGCGTCCCAGCCTTCAAACACGAACACCACCGAGCGGCGCGCCTCGTACGCTGACCTGAGGGCGCGGTAGAGGCGGCCGAGCCATTTCTCGCGCTTGCGCTCGTAATCATCCTCGCCAAGGCGCTGGTCCAACGGCGTGGCGCGCAGCCAACGCACGCCGCTGGGCGCCAGGGCGCGCGGGGCGCGGTCCGGACGGCCGGTGGCGGCAACGAGGCGCTGGGCCTTCTTCAGGTGGGCGCGGAACTGACGGAGGATGATTTCGCCGACGCGGAGGTTGCGGGCACGCTCGTCGAGCGCATCCACGACCGTCCACCGCGCTCCCGGTTGGTCGGTCTCGTCGAGGATCCGCTGCGCGGTCCGCGCGAGTGGGGTGTAGCGCTGGTGCGCCAACCAATCTTCCTCGGTCACGCGCCACGCCTTGTCGGGGTCGGCCTCCAGCGCCCGCAACCGGGTGCGCTGGTCCTTCTTCGAGAGATTAAGCCAGAGTTTGATCACCAGCGTGCCGTCGTCCGCGAGGAGCTTCTCGAAGTGGCGGATCCGCCGGAGTTCATGGTCGAGCTCAGCCCTGGCCTTGACGCCGCCGTGCAGCTGTTCGTGGAGCGTCTCCGTGTACCAAGAGGAGGCGAAGACCCCGATGCGGCCGCGCACAGGGAGGTTGCGCCAATAACGCCACATCAGCGGGCGTTCCCGCTCTTCCTCCGACGGCGATTGCAGGGCGAAGGTCTCGACGCCGCGGGGATCGAGCCACTCCCCGAGGGTATTGAGCAGGTCGCCGCGGCCCGAGCCGGCGACGCCGGCGACGATCAAGACCACGGTGAAGGGGGCGTTCTTCAACTGAACCTGCAGCTGGACGAGTTCCTCCCGCAGCGCCGGGACGCGGGCGGTGTACTGTTTCTTGGTCAGGCGGGGGACCACCTTGGCCGGGGAGGAAAGGCCCATGGGCATCAGAAGACAACCTGACGGCGGCGCTGTCGAGTGTCCGCGCCGACCCGCCGGAAATCGTCACCCGGCCAGCCGCCAGCACCCCCCGTGTCGGCCCGCCGCCGGATCCCGGACCAGACCCGTTTCCCCCCATCGGGGGTGCGGCTGTTCTGCGGCTTGACACCCTCCTGCATCTCCGGCACTTCAGTCATCTCTTAATCAACTTCCGACCATGCAACCCACCTTCCGCCCGCATCGCAAGAAACGCGCCCGCAAGATCGGTTTCCGCGCCCGCAAGGCCACCAAGGGTGGTCGCAAGGTGCTGGCCGCACGCCGCCGCAAGGGTCGCAAGCGCCTGACGGTCGTCTGATTCCGTCACCGCCCGCCCCGCCCTGGCCAGCGTCCGCGTCCGCCATGCGTTTCCGCGCCGAGCAGCATCTGCGGCGCCAGCGCGACATCCAGGCGGTCCGCGAGTCGGGCCGTCGGTGCGACTGTGGCGGGTTCACGCTCTGGTACCGACTGCGTCCGGCGACGCCCCCGCCGCCGGTGAGTCTCCGCCGGATTTGCACGGTCGCCTCGACCGCCGCCGTGGGAGGAGCCGTCGAGCGGGCCCGCGCCAAGCGGCGCCTGCGCGAAGTGTTTCGGCAGCATCAGGAGGTGGTGCCGCCGGGTTACGATCTGCTGCTGGTTGCGAAGCGTTCGCTCAATCGGCTTGAGTATCGGGAAATCGAACGGAAGTTCATCGAGGCCTGCTCGCGCCTCGCGCCCCGTCCTTCCCCCGCCGCATGACGCCTCCGGAGTCACCGTCGTCCGCCCTTCGCCTCGCCCGCGGCCTCGCTGCGCTCCCGGCGTCAGCGCTCCTCGGGCTGATCCGAGTCTACCAACTCACGGTTTCACCGATGCTGCCGTGGGTGATGGGGCCGGGCTGTGGCTGCCGCTTCTACCCGAGCTGCTCTCACTACGCCGCCGATGCACTGCGCGAACATGGCCTGGCCCGCGGGAGCTGGCTGACGGTGCGGCGGCTGGGCCGCTGCCATCCGTTCCACCCGGGCGGCGTGGATCTGGTCCCCCCGCGCCCCCCCCCGCGCTGCACCGCCGTCGCGCGGTCCGCGCCGCCTCCCCTTTCCCTCGCTCACTCCGCACTCGCCGGCACGCCCTCCGGTGCCGTCCTTTCCAACGCTTCCGACGTTCATGGATAAAAAGAACACCCTCATCGGCGTG
>CAZEJZ010000168.1:0-6501 GCA_964512415.1 uncultured Opitutaceae bacterium | reverse complement strand
CGCGCCCTTCGCCCGGCGCTGCCGGTTGCGGTCCGCCCGCTCCCGGCCAACGGCATCCACGACATCAAGCACCTCATCGATCACCGTGTCGGAGACGGCATCCCAGAAGAGATCCCCGTGCTGGACGACGCCAACGATCCCGCGCTTCGCCCGCAGCTTCCCTGAGTCGAGCCGCGCCGGCAGCAGCGCCGGCGATCCCTCCACGAGGCCCGCCGGCAGGTTTCCGAGCCGCTTCTGCCAAGGCATGATGCCGTCGAGCCACCAGCAGTCGCGGCAACCCGCGGAATAGCGCTTGCAGCCGACCACGGGGTTCCAATCGCACGTGAGGATGTCGCCAGGATTGTTCTTTGCCATAGAACCTCGAACCTAGGCCAACGACCCAGACAACGAGTGTCCGGGTTCAAGGAACTGCGTGCCCGGATCCCGGCGCCCCCTCCCCCAGGCGCCTCGGCCACCCCCAGTCGCTCTCGGCACTCCGGCCGATCCCACCGTACCGGTCGATCCCGCATGACCTGCCGCTCCCGCCGCGCCGTGCCCGAGTCGCGCCGGCCGCCTTGGATGCTGGAGAAGTCTGGATCACGGCGGTTTTCCCGTAGCTCCCGGGAGGCCGCGTACGAAGGTTGCCCTACCGGGTCGACGCATTACCATCACACTGGATGTCCTGGTAAGGCGGGTAGGCTTCTGGTCATGAACGCGCTCCGACGCCTCTCCCCACCCTAGAATGAAGCCGCCCCTGTCCTCGCCATTGAACCCATGAAGACCACCCAAGGCCAGCGTCCCTCGCTCAACCAGATGGAACGGATCCGGGAGATCCATCGACTCATTCGGCGGTTCACGGACAATCCGGAGCGCGTCCTCCACCGCGTCACGGACCAATCGCTCGCCGAAAAGCTGGAAGTCTCCGACCGCCAGATCCGCCGGGATCGTGCCGTGCTCGAGCGCCTGATCGGCGAACGCGACGACCAGCGGGGCAACGGTGGCCTGCCCAGCGCCCTTGAGTTCGACAAGAAACGCCTCTCGTGGCGCTACACCCGCGAGGTCGACCTCTCCGTCTGGGTCGGCCGGCTTGACGACGACGAACTCGGCTCGTTGCTCGTCGCCCAGCAGGCCCTCGCGGTGTTCAGCGGCATGCCGCTCGCACGCCACGTCTCCCACATCTTTGAGGAGGATGCGAGTGGGCTGGTCGGAAACCAGCGCTCCGCGCTGCGCGAGGAGATCACCCAACTCGTGTCGTTCCACCCGGAGGGAGCGGGCAGGATCGACCCCGACTCCTTCGCGGCGATCTTCCGCGGGTTGCTCCTCCAGCAGCAGGTCGAGGTCTCGTACCAGAGCAAGCAGTCATCGGCGCCCGCCAAGCGCGTCCTGCATCCGTATCACCTTTGCTGCTACAAGCACCAGTGGCGTCTCATCGCCTACGACGGCAAGTCCGACGCCATTCGCTCCTTCGTCGTCACGCCCCGCCGTCTGAAGTCCGTCCGGCTGCTCGACCGCGGCTTCAAGCGGCCGAAACCGTTCCACCCGCACGACCACCTGAGCCGCACCGACGTCCCCGGCCACACGATCACGCTGCGAATCGGCCGCGACGGCGCGCACCACATCCTGGAGCGGAACTGGCCCGGACTCCGCGCGACGCGCGAGGTCGAGGACGGCGCGCTGGAGGCGACCTTCGACATTGCCGACCTCGGTGAGTTCAAGCGCTTCGTCCTCGCCTTCGGCAGCGACTGCGAGGTGCTGAGCCCGGCGGCCTTCCGGGATGACATCCGCAACGAAGCGCGGAAGATGCTCAAAGCGGAGCACCGCTGAGACCTCCCCGAAGCGCGCGCGCCGACCGGCCGGGACCCGACTCGCCCCGCCCCTACTCGAATCGACGTGGCTCGACTTGGCTCGACGTGGTGTGGCTCAACTCACCACGCCCCGACTCGCCCGGCTCCGACTCGCCCGGCCCCGACTCGCCCGGCCTCGCCGTCGGCCTGAACCGATCCCGCTCGCGACCGCCGCGCGCCGTTCCGCTTCGCGCCGTTCCGCGTAGCGTTGTTCCCCCTCGCGTCCGCCACGAGAGCAGGGGAAGCTCTCCTAACCATATCTAGAGCAATGCTTTAAAAATCTCTCGGCTTTACTTGACCCGGACACGCCATGTCCGTGTGCCGTGCCCATAGTGTCCTCATGAACACAAACGATCGATCTGAGACAGAGGTGACGGCGCAGACGGAAAATCAGGCGGCGGCGCAAAGCGAGCCGATTGCGGCGACGCAGATTCCGCCAACGGCGGGTGCCGCGGCGGGGGCGCAACGCCGCAGCAAAGCGGAGATCCTCGACGTTTTGCGGGAGAGTTTGGAACTGGGACGAGTGATTGCGCGGGCGGGAAAGGCGTTCCAAGGCGCCTTCATGGCCGGGAAGCCGGTCGTGGAGGTCGACTCCAAGACGGTGATCAACTTCAACAGTGGCTTCAGCCACAAGAAGCTCTGCGACGGCCTGACCTTCACGGCGGGTTCCGCGTGCGTGTACTCGTGCGCGTTCTGCTACGTCGAGGACCTCATGCGGAAGAACCCGCACGGTCTCCAGCACCCGGAGGACCACCAACACGTCGTGATCCGGCGTCGCAACGCCGTGGAGGTCGCGCGGCGACAGCTGACCTACAAGGACGGCCGGAAGCGCTTCCCCGATCCGGACGACCGCCGCGTGATCTACGCGTCGCCCTTGGTCGACGTGGCGGCGAATCTCGAACTGACCCGCGAGACGATCGAGATCTGCCGCGTGATTCTCGAACAGACCTCGTGGCACGTCCGGCTGCTCTCGAAATCGAACCTGCTGCCGAGGGTTGCGGAGGCGCTGGAGCCGTACCGGGACCGCATGATCTACGGCGTGTCGACGGGGACGCTCGACGACCGACTCGGCGCGTCCTTCGAGAAAGGCACGGCGCTGGTCTCGAAGCGGATCGCCTCGCTGCGCGAGTTGCAGGACGCCGGATTCCGGACGTACGCGATGGTCTGTCCCTCGCTGCCGTTGCCGGACGAGCAGGCGTATCGGGACTTTGCGGAGCGCGCGGCCGAGGAGCTCCGGACCGACCGCTGCGAGCACGTCTGGGCGGAGGTCCTGAACGTGCGCGGCGAGTCGATGACGAAGACCTGCGCAGCGCTGCGGGAGGCGGGCTTCGCGGGCGCGGCGGATCGCCTCGAGACCGTGAGCACGGACCGCGAAGCGTGGGAGGACTACGCGCGGCAGACCTTCGAGGCGCACGCGCGGCTCTACGAAGCGCGCGGCGAGTCGGCGAAGCTGCGCTTCATGCAGTACGTCGGCCGCGGCACCCGTGCCTACTGGGAGTCGCAGGTCGGGCGCGGCGCGGTCCTGCTGTGAGCGCGGCGCGGAGTCTCGTTCCAGCGACGGCCTCCGGAGAAACGTGATGCGGACGCGCGTTGACCAAGCTTGTCGCACGGAGAGGTGGCGGACTAGGGTACGTCACCCCCATGCTCTCATCTTCGGCTCCTTGGTCCGTACTCCGCCGTGGCCTGGCCGTCTTCGCGACGGCACTGCGCAGCGCGGCGCCGACGGCGGCAGCGACAGCCGTAGTCGCGGTGGCGCTCGGCACGGCGAGCTCCGGCGCTGCCGCGACGCCGAGCGCGAGCGAACGACCGAACATCCTCTGGCTCACCAGCGAGGACCATGGGCAGCAGATGGGATGCTACGGGGACGCGCTGGCCCGCACCCCGAACGTTGACGGACTCGCCCGCGACGGCATCCGCTTCAACCACGTCTGGTCCAATCACCCCGTCTGCGCCCCCGCCCGCACGGCGCTCATCACCGGGGTCCACGCCACCAGCCTCGGCGCCATTCACATGCGCTCGATGGTGGCGCTTCCCGACGGCATGCGCCTGTTCCCCGCCCTGCTGCGCGACGAGGGCTATTACTGCAGCAATCGCAGCAAGGAGGACTACAACGTGC
Source organism: uncultured Opitutaceae bacterium (assembly GCA_964512415.1). Classification (GTDB taxonomy): domain Bacteria; phylum Verrucomicrobiota; class Verrucomicrobiia; order Opitutales; family Opitutaceae; genus UBA6669. Next base: position 2,562 of record CAZEJZ010000168.1, on the reverse strand, counting down.
CCACGCCGCCCGACACTTGGGACGACTCCTCGGCGCGCGGGCACTGGCGCCAGCGGCGCGCCGGACAACCGTTCTTCGCCGTCTTCAACTCCAACCGTTCCCACGAGGGTCAGCTGCGCACGCGCACTCCGGCACGCATCACCGACCCCGCCCGCGTCCGCGTGCCCGCCTATCATCCGGACACGCCCGAAGTGCGGCAGGACTGGGCCCGCTATTACGACATAGTGAGCGAGGCCGACCGCGAGGCCGGTGAACGGCTGCGCGAGCTCGCCGAGGATGGCCTGGCCGACAACACGATCGTCTTCTACTTCGGCGACCACGGCAGCGGGATGCCGCGGAGCAAGCGCTGGCCGTCAGACTCCGGCCTGCGCGTGCCGCTCGTTGTCTACTTCCCACCGAAGTGGCGGCACCTCGCCCCGGCCGGCACGACGCCCGGCGGAGCGTCCGACCGCCTTGTCAGCTTCGTGGATTTCGCGCCGACGGTTCTCAGCCTGGCGGACCTGCCCGCCCCGGTGTGGATGGAAGGCCGGGCCTTCGCCGGCACACGCCCGCAACCCGCGCCGGCATTCCTCTTCGGCGCGCGCGGCCGCATGGATGAGCGCACCGACCTGGTCCGGAGCGTCACCGATGGTCGCTTCGTGTACGTGCGCAACTTCCTACCCCTCGTGTCGCAGGGACAGCACATCGCGTATCAATTCGAGACCGCCACGACCCGCGTCTGGCGTGAGCGCTTCGACCGCGGGCAGCTGAACGAGGCGCAGTCGCTTTTCTGGCGCACGCCGAAGCCGACCGAGGAATTCTATGACCTCGCGTCCGACCCCGACGAAGTCCGCAACCTCGCCGCCGACCCCGCGCAACGCGAGCGCCTCGCCGCGTTCCGCGCCGCCCTCGATGGCCACCTGCGCGCCACCCGCGACGTTTCGTTCCTGCCCGAAGCGGAGCAGCACGCCCGCGCGGCGGGCGTCGCGCCGTACACGCTCGCCCGCGACGACGCGCGTTATCCCCTCGAACGCATCCTCGCCGCCGCCCAACGCGCCGCGCCTCGGGTCGGCGCGCCCGGGCCACGGGTCAGTACGCCCACGCCAGTCGCTCCCACCGAGCGCAGCGCGTCGGCGGAACGACTCGTTTCGGCGGCAGGCTTGGGAGCGACCGGCTCTGATCCGGAGACGCCGGAAACCCTCAACGCCCTGCTTACGGATCCGGATGCCGCCGTGCGCTTTTGGGGGGTGCAGGCGGTGCGCGTGCGCGGTGCGGCGCTGCGCGCCGCGTGCACCCCGCGCCTGCGCGCGCTGCTGGCGGATCCCTCGCCGTCTGTCCGGATTGCGGCAGCGCAAGTGCTGGCTGACTCTACCGCAGCTTCCGGCTCCGTCGGCGCCGGCGCGTCCGGCAGCGATTCGACCAAGGCCGGGACGGCCGCGGGCGAGGATGATGCGGCTGCACTGGCCACCCTGGCGCGATGCCTCGATCCCGCGGACTCAGGTTTCTTCGCCAGCCTCGCGGCGTTGGAGGCGATCGACTCTCTCGGCGAGCGCGCCAAACCGTTGCACGCGACCCTCGCGGCGCTCTCGTGGAAGGGCACGGCGCCCCACGCCCGCTACCAAAGCTACCCCGCCCGACTGATTACTTCGATCACCGGCGTTGCCGCTCCGGCCGAGCCGGCGGAGCGGAACTGAGCGATGCTTCGCAGTGCGGATCCGTGCTGCGGTGCCTGCTACTTCTAGGCCTCGCCTCAGCGGTACGCGCGGATTTCGAGAATGCGGGCATGGTCGAGGCCGTGCGTGGAGTCCACCCGCACGCGGAGTGCGGTGACGGACCGATCCTCCGCGAAGGTATGCACGCGCCGACGCTGGCAGTTACCGCGCTCGCGGACCATTTCGGTCCAGGCGCCGTTCGCCTCCCCGTCGATGGCGTAATCGCTCACGGTCTCGGCCTGCGGGCGGCCCCACTGCATCTTCTTCGTGTAGCCGTCGGCCTGGGAGAGCGTCAGGTGCCGGTGCTGGCCGGTGTCGAAAATCAGTTGGATTTCTCCGATGACCACGGGGTTCGCCCAGCGAATCTCGATCCAAGCTGGCAGCCCCGCGGCCGGGTCACTTATCCACCGGTGCAGACCCGGCCGCGCACGGTCTGGCGGCGCGCAGGTGACGACCGGAGCCGAGGCGACGGGCGGGGCGCTCTCGATCTGCGTCGATGGTGAAGCGGCGGCAGCGGCCTCAGTCCCCGCGGACTCGGTCGTCGCCGTCGCGCCGCGCAACACGTCCTCCCAGAGGTTGTGCGCCACGCGGCCGCCCGGCCGTCCGTGGATGGCACGGGTCTGGCCGCTCCGGATCAACTCGGCCTCGCCGCCCGGCTGGTAACTCGATGCCGTGACCGTGGAGGCCGCGCGGACAAGATCGTCCGGATCTTCGTTGGCGACGCCGATGAGGTAGCAGTCGTCGCGGAGCAGGCGTTGCTGCACCCGCAACGACGGCGAGGCCATCGCCGAACAGGGAGGAGACCATGAATCATCGCTTGCGCAGATTCTTGTCCGGTGTTTGCCTGTACGCCCTTGCCGTGCCGATTGCG
>CAZEJZ010000167.1:0-6506 GCA_964512415.1 uncultured Opitutaceae bacterium | reverse complement strand
AGTTGTAGGACCAAGGTGTCGAGGTCCGCCCGGTCGACACTCGCGTGATCCAGCTCGAGGCCGAGCGCCGCTTGCAGGGTGCTCGAGGCGACCTGAAAATCCGCGAGTGACTGGTACCGACGCAGTCGGCTGACGATTGACTCGGTGTAGGCGGAGACTTGGGAGAGCTTGCTTGCGGTGGCCGCGGTCACCCGATTCTCCGCATGCCGACGCAGGGCTTCGTCGATCTCGTAGATCTGTCCCGAGAGCATCAGTTGCTCGTGGCTCGCAGCCAGTTCGAGCCGGGAGACGTGGAGTTGGGCGACAAGAGCCATCTGCAGCGCCACGAAGCGCTGGCGTTCGAGTTCGACACCCCCATTCGCAAGCCGAAGCCGGGTGGGTGCGGACACGAGCGCCGTTAGGTTCTGCGACACGGTGATCGCCGCGTCTTGCCATGCGTCGTGGATGAGGAAGGAATCCGAACTCTGGCGCACCCGGTAATCGAACTGCAGTCCGGGAATCAGTCGGGCGATCGTCTTGCGGACTTCATCGCGCGCGATCCTTTGCTGGTAAAGCTGCTCGCGGAGTTCGCCGTTGCGGAGAAGCGCGGCTTCCTCAAGTTGGTCGATCGGCACATCCAAAATCGCAATGCTGGCGGCGTGATCCGGTTCCTTGACCGTGAACGGAGTGTTGAGGGGAACGTTGATCAGGCTCGCCAAGGTCACTCGGGCGACGCCGAAGTCGCGCTCGATGTTCGACAGGAGCCGGAGATTCTCGAGCAACTGGCGTCGGAACCGCAGGCTCTCCTCAGGGGCGCGGAGTGCCGCCGCCTCCACCTGCGAAGAGTCGGCCAAGGCCTCTCGAGCGAGGCGGATCGCCTTCTGCACATCCCCCCGCAGAGCCTGCGCACTCGCCATCCGCCAGAAGGCAACTGCAACGTCGCGGGTCAGCGCGTGCATGGCCCGTCGCCGATGCTCCCCCGCCATCAGGACACGGTTGGCGTCTTGCCTAGACAGATAGTAGCCTACCGAAAAGTCCAAGACGCTCCAACTCAACCCGACGTGCGAAGAAAGGGCCTCCCGGTCGCTCGAAATGAACGGATTGGCCAGAGACGGACGTCCCGTGACCGAATCGCGGCTCCGAGTCACCAGATCGCTGTCGCGCCAGTTGTAGGCTGCTCCCGCAGTGAGGCGGGGAAGCAGATCGTAGCTCCCGGCCTGCCAAACCCCCGCTGCTAGCGACTGCTCAATCAGCTGCGCGCGCTGGTTCAAGTTGTGTTTGAGGGCCCGCGCGATCGCCTCGTTGAGGCTCAAGGGTCCTCTCAGCTGGGGCACGGCGTCTTGCGACTCTCGCGCCGCCGTCTCTGTGGCTGAGAGCACCTCCGCTCGCGTGGCCGCCTCGGGTGACACGGTCGAGCACCCTTCCAGCAGGAAAGCGAGCGCACAAAGCCCGAAGCCCAGCACTCGGAACGGGTGCGTTGGAGCGTCTCGTGCCGGGGGCTTCATTCCCTGACACGCCTACGGGATTACGTTCGTTACGTACAGTGTAATGCGTACGTAAAAACCGCACATCCCCTGAAGGAAGGGTGTTTAAAGCAAAAATTTATCTTTTGTTGGTCCGTTGAGCGGCGGACGTTGAATCGGTCCAGATTCCTCGTCTTTGCGGTCCCGGCGCCCGTCCGCCTTGAGGGTCGATTCACGAATGACCGGAGGAGTCCGCTCAGGTGTCGAACCGGATCTGCCCATCGAGTCTGTCAGTTCGGCCTTGGTCTCGGTGCGAACGGTGGGGACGAGCCGTGCCTCGCCCGCCGCTCCTCCAGCCATGCGAAAATCACCGGGGTCACGATGAGGATGTGCACGAGGCTGGAAAGCATGCCGCCCACGACGGGCGCCGCGAGAGGCTGCATGATCTCCACGCCGGTGCGGTCGCTCCAGAAGATTGGCAGCAGGGACGCCACCGTGGTGGCCACGGTCATCACCTTCGGCCGGAGTCGCAGCCGCGCGCCGGCCTTGATCGCGGTCAGGAGCTCCGCCCGCGAAAGGTCCGGTTTCTCCGTCCGCGCGTGCTCCACGGCCTCCCGGAGGTAGACCACCATGATCACGCCGGTCTGAATCGCGGTGCCGAAGAGCGCGATGTATCCCACCCACACGGCCACGCTGAAGTTGAAGCCCATCCAGGCCTGCAGCAGCACGCCGCCGGTCAGCGCGAAGGGGACCGCCAGCAGCACATGCGCCGCCTCCGCCATTGAGCCGAAGGTCACGACAAGGAGAACGAAGATGATCAAGATCACCGCCGGGAAAACGTATGCGAGGGTCCGACGCGCCCGCAGTTGGTGCTCGTACTGGCCGGAATATTCCACGCTCATTCCGGGACCGAGTCGGACCTCGCGCGACACGCGTTCCTTGATGTCTGCCACGAACCCGCCGAGGTCGCGGTCCTGCACGTTCGCCTGCACGAAGACGCGGAGGCGACCATTCTCCGACGCGATCTCGTTCGGGCCGACGACACGACGGACGTCGGCGACCTGGCCAAGTCGGATCGATGCGCCCGAGGGAGTAGGCAGCACCAGCTCCGCGAGGCGATCGATGTCGGACCGGTCCGCCTCGTCCAGCCGCACCTGCAACGGCCAGCGCTCGCGGCCGCGCACCGTCGTCCCGACCGTCATGCCGCCAAGCCCGGCCTCCACGTAGGTGAACACGTCCTTCACGCTGAGTCCGTAGCGGGCGAGCTCCGGCCTTCGGACGTTCACCTCCAGGTACGGCTTGCCCTGCACGCGCGAGGGCGCGACGCCGGTCGCGCCGGGGATCTGGTTGATCACGCGCTCTACTTCGAAGGCCTTTTGCTGCAGCGCGGCGAGGTCGTCACCGAAGATCTTCACGCCGACTTGCGCGCGAATCCCCGTGCTCGTCATGAGGACACGGTTCTCAATCGGCTGCAGGAATCCCGGGACGTATCCGGGCACGTTCATCAGCTTTTCCGAGAGGTCGGCGATGATCGACTGCTTGGTCGTTCCGGCCGGCCAGAGGTGAGGGGGCTTCAGAATGATCGTGGTCTCGATCATCTCCACCGGCGCTGGATCCGTGGCGGTCTCGGCCCGCCCGAGCTTTCCCGCGACCGACGCCACCGCCGGGTGCTCGCTCATCACCCGGTCCTGCCAGGCCATGATCCGCTGCACCTCGGTCAGCGACGTGGCGGGCAGCAGTACGGGCATGAAGAGCAACGACCCTTCCTCAAGGGTGGGCATGAATTCACTGCCGAAGCCCTGCGTGTGCTTGGCCACGCTGGTCGGCAGTCGCGCCGTGATCTCGCGGGGGAGGCCGAAGGCGAGGATTAGTGACACTCCGAGCAGACCCGCCGCCGAGGCCATCACCGCCCAACGATGCGAGAGCGCCCAGTCCAGAACGGGATCGTAGGCGCGGAGAAGGAATCGCATCAGCGCGTTTTCATGCTCTGGTTTGAAGGGTCCTCGCACGAGCAGGGTGCAGAACACGGGCACCGCCGTCACGGCGAGCAGCACGGCGGCGATCAGCGCGAACGACTTGGTGTAGGCGAGGGGATGGAAGAGCTTGCCCTCCTGTCCCGTCAGCAGGAACACCGGAACGAAGGCCAGGATGATGACCAGCATCGAGAAGAACATGGGTCGGCCAACCTGCGTCGCCGCCGCCAGGGTTTCTCGGAAAACCTCGTCACCGCTCAGTCGCCGCCCGAGCGCGTCCTCGGCGCGTTCGCAGTGGCGGATGACGTTCTCCGTCATCACGATTCCCGCATCTACGAGGACGCCGATCGAGATTGCGATCCCGGTCAACGACATGATGTGCGACGGGATCCCAAACTGATCCATCAGGATGAAGGAGATCAGGATCGAGGCGGGTAGCGGCAGCGTGACGATGAGGATGCTGCGGAAATGGAAGAGGAAGAGGATGTGCGCGAGCGTCACGAGGAGGATCTCCTCGATCAGCGCGTGCTTGAGCGTGTCGATCGCGCGGCCGATCAGGTCGCTGCGGTCGTAAAGAGGTTCCACGGTGATCCCGGCGGGCAATCCGGGGGTCAGGGCGATGAGGCGTTCTTTGACGTCTTGGATCACTTGCCAGGCGTTCTCTCCGGTGCGCATCACGACGATGCCGCCGACTGCGGCACGTCCGTTGACGTCGAGCGCACCCCTGCGAAAGTCCCCGCCGATCCGGACGGTCGCCACGTCGCTCAGCCGGAGCGGCCGACCTCCGCGCGGCATCAGGGCCAGCGTCTCAAGATCGGCCGCGCTGTTCACGAGGCCGACGCCGCGGACGACGTACTCGGCGCCGTTCTCCTCGATCGTGCGTCCGCCGACGTTGAGGTTCGCGGCCGCCACCGCATCCATCACCTCGCCAAGGGTCACGCCGTAGCGGCGCAGTTGCGGCGCCGACACCTCCACCTGCCACTGCCTGACGAAGCCGCCAAGGCTGGCCACCTCGGCCACGCCCGGGACCGCTGCGAGTTGGTAGCGAATATACGTGTCCTGCAGCGCCCGCAGCGAACCCAGGTCGTGCGTGCCGGACTCATCCTTGAGGTAGTACTGATAAATCCAACCCAGCCCGGTCGCGTCCGGACCGAGCCGTGCGGTCACACCGCCGGGCAAGGTGTCCCCGAGCGAATTGAGCCGCTCGAGGACGCGGGTGCGGGCGAAGTAGGGATCGATGCGATCCTCGAACACCACGGTCAGGAAGGAGAAGCCGAACATCGACGTGGCCCTCACGCTGCGCACGCCGGCGAGTCCCTGCAGCGAGACGCTGAGCGGGTAGGTGATCTGGTCCTCCACCTCCTGCGGCGAGCGGCCGGGCCAGTCGGCGTAGACGATGACTTGATTCTCCGAGAGATCGGGAATCGCGTCGATCGGCACGCGTTGGAGCGAGACGACGCCCCAGGCGCACAGGGCGAGGAAACCGCTGATGACGACGAAGCGGTGATGCAGCGACCACGTGAGGATGCGGTTGATCATGGCCGGCTCACTTCACTTCCTCACCACACTCCAGCATGGCCGATCCGAAGAACGGATTCCGCAGCTCGGGTTTCCGCGCCAACCAGCGGCCCGTACCGAGGACCGGGGTCATGGGGCATTGGTAGATCCACAGCGTGCCTGCCTCGTGGAGGCGCTCGCCACGCACAGCGTCGGCGATCGCGGTGCTGATCGGCTCGAACGCGCGCCGTGCCGCCTCGAGATCCGGCCCGTCGACCATCTGTCGGGGAGCCTCGCGGAGGAGGCCGCGCGCGGCCGGAGCGAAGGCGGCGAGGTAGGCTTCGAGTCGATCCCGGAGCGCGGGCACCTGCGCGCGGTAGGCCTTGAGGTCGTCGGCCGCTAGCGCGGCACCGGCGTCCGCAGCGGAAAGCGCCAGCTGGACGAGGGCTTCGCGGGCCGCGGCGTCATGCGCGGGCAAGGCCACCGACACGGCGGTGGGCCCGGCCGCTGCGTGGCTATCGTGCAGGCCGCCACCGCCGACCGCGGCGTGGGCGAGTTGGGCCTGGCCGTCGAGCAGGAGACCGCCCTCGGTGACGACGCGGTCGCCCTCGGCCACGCCCCCGAGGACCTCGACGTCCCGATCCCCCACGCGGCCGAGGCGAACGGGGCGCGCCGCGTAGCGCTGGCCCTCGCGGGCGACGAAGACCACCGGACTGCCGCCGTGCTGGAGAACGGCGGATCGGGGAAGCAGGAGGACCTCCGGCGTCTCGACGCGCACCACGGCGTGCGCGGTCTGCCGGTGCAGCAGACGCCGGGATGAATTGTCGAGCACGACGCGCACCCGGGCCGTCCGCGCCATCGGGTCCACGTTCGGATCGATGAACGTGATCGGGGCCGTCAGCACCTCGCCCGGTCGCGACGGCACAGTCAGCTCGACGGTCTGCCCGGGTCGGATCCACGCGAGGTCGGGCTCGTAGGCGTCGAAGACGAACCACATCCGCGAGAAGTCGCCGATCTCGAAGAGCGGATCGTTGGCCTCGACATACTGCCCCTCGTACACGGAGCGAGCGACGACCGTGCCGGACATCGGCGCGCGGACGTTGACGATGGCGGTCGGCTGCAGGGTGCCCTCAAGAATGCGAACCTCCTCATCGGTGAGGCCGAGCTCGAGCAGGCGCTCGCGCGCGAGGGCGCGTTCCGAGGCAGTGAAGGATCCGACGCTGCGCAGGCGTTCCACGTAGGTGCGTTGCGCGGTCAGCATCGGCGGGCTGTAGAGGGTGGCGAGCGGCGCGCCGGCCTCGACCTCCACGCCCACTGCATTGATCTGCAGCGATTCGATGCGTCCCGGCACCCGGGCCGCGAGGATCCGGTGGCGGGTTTCATCGTCGTCGATCGTCCCGGTGACCCGGAGCGTGCGCTGCAGCGGGCCACGCACGACCGGAGCGCTGCGGACGCCCACGACCGTGGCCTGCGCCGGGGTCAGGGTGACGAGGTTGGGGTCGACGGGTTCGCTGGCGCCGGGGCCTTGGCTGGCGCTGGCGGCGACGAGGGCCATGCCGCAGACCGTGCATTTGGCGTCGGCGCGGTCGGCCTT